>JAHYJL010000046.1 GCA_019429045.1 Bacteroidales bacterium | reverse complement strand
CGGCGCTGTTCCTGAGTTAGCCGATATCTGCAATTTGGAAACAGAAAAGATCTTTGCCGTATTCAGTGAAAACATGGGCCCGAAGCAATACGTGGCGCTGTCGCAGGCCATTGGCAAAGAGATTGAAAAGGGGGTTGATGGGATCGTGATCGGGCATGGCACCGACACCCTGCACCACACCGGCGCCGTGCTGACCTTCATGTGCCAGAACCTGCCGGTACCCATTATCCTGGTAGGCTCCCAGCGTTCCAGCGACCGGCCCAGCTCCGACGCGGCGCTGAACCTGCAGCACGCGATGAAAGCAGCGGGCCACGGCGACATTGCCGAGGTGTTGGTCTGCATGTTCGGGCCGACCTCCGACGAATACGGCCTGCTTCATAAAGGCACCCGGGTAAGGAAAATGCATTCCTCATACCGGTCTACTTTCCGCACCATCGGCGACGTGCCGGTAGCCATGGTCAACAAGAAAGAGATCATCCCCATTCATAAGAATTACAACAAGCGCCGCAACGACCGGAACGTCACCATCTATCCCTATTTCAGCGATGAAGTGACAATGCTCTATTACTATCCCGGCATCAAGCCCGATACGATGGAATCTCTGATCGATGCCGGCTACCGGGGGATCATCATTGTCGGGACCGGCCTTGGACATGTAAACAAAGAACTTTACCCGGCGCTGGTGAAAGCGAAAGAAAAAGGGGTGCATGTGTATATGACCGTGCAGACCATCTGGGGCTATGTGCACATGTACGTTTACGACACCGGACGAGATATGATGGCCAAAGGCGTCATCCCCGCCGGCAATATGCTCCCCGAAGTCGCCTGGGTGAAACTGAGCTGGATCCTCGGCCAGACAAACGACCCCGAGAAAGTCCGCAAGATGATGATGACTCCCATCAACGACGAGATCACCCTCCGTGAGCCTTACAACGGCTACCTCGTGTACCAGGGCGGCGTGCCGGAGGTGGAGGAGTTTATCCGCAGAGTGCATAAGTAGGGCATAGGGCGTAGGGCTTTTTATTAAGAATTTGCTTTTCTCATTTATTTTTCGTATTATCGCCAACTGAATCAACCCATTAAATTTAAGGCCTTGAATACGAAAGAATTTACTACAGCATTTGCAGAAAGTTTAAAGATAAGCCGAAAGGATGCTGCTAAACTTCTGCAAGAGACCACCCGGGTGCTGCGTGAAACCCTGGCGGAAAAGAAAAGCCTGTCGCTGCAGCGATTAGGAAATTTCAGGATAAAAACACTCAAAAGCAGGTCGGCATACCTCCCGGCCCTGGGCCAGAAAGCCCTGATCCCCCCTAGGGATGTTATACAGTATCAACCATCTGCCGGTTTGAAGAATAAACTGAAAAACACCCCGACGCCATGACCGAAAAAATCACAATACGGGAACTGATTGAAAAAATATCCCAACAGGCAGGGATCACCAAAAAAATGGCTGCGGACATCCTGCGGACATTACCCGTTATCATCGAGGAAGGCCTGAAGAAAGACGGAGCAGTTAAAGTCAAGGGGCTGGGGACGTTCCGGCTCAAACCGGTCAAAGGGAAAGCCGGCAGGAATCCCAGGACAGGTGCCAGGGTCCAAATCCCTCCCCATAGTAAAATTGTTTTCTTACCGGAACAATCATTCAAGGAATTCATCAACCAACCCTATCGGATGCTCGGGTATCAGATTCTGGATGAAAAAAAAGAGGCCCCCGTTGATGAAATACCCATCCCGGAACCTCCACCCCCTGTTCAACCAGAAGTAAAGGATGAAGTACAAGAATCACATGAACCTGTGCCTGTGCCAGTGTATGCTGCGACCATGCGACCTCCTGAACCCCCGGAGGATCCCCCGCCTGTGGAAGAATTACATCGCGGTAAGAAGAAGATCCATTGGATCATACCCGTCATGCTGGCCATCATTGTTGTACTGAGCCTGGTTTATTATTTGAGGAATTGTGAGAGGGATGAAGACAGTAGTCAGGAGGCAGTAGTCAGTAGTCAGGAGACGGAAGTTGAGGCAGTTGAGCCTGTTTCTGAAGAGCCGCCGGCTGAGCCGGAGACCGAGTTAGCCGTAGAACCGGAAACACCTGAACCCACATTCAACATTCAACATTCAACATTCAACATTACCGAAGGTAATTATCTTTTCCGCATCGCCAGCGAAGTGTACGGCAATCCCTACCTCTGGCCGCTGATTTACAAAGCCAACCAGGAAATCATCACGGATCCGGAGCTGGTCATTATTGGCAAGGAAATTCTCATTCCGGCGCTGGAAGGCACGCCAGACCGCCTGACCCCGAACGATTCGCTGGAGATTTCAGAGGGCTACCGGCTGGTCTATGAATATTATCGTGAAAAAGGCGATCCAAAAGCAGACGACTTCCAATTAGTCATGGAAAGATATCACCCCAAATAACTCAACACTCAACACTCAAAACTCAAAACTCAAAACTCAGAACTCAGAACTCAGAACTCAGAACTCAAAACTCAGAACTCAGAACTCAGAACTCAGAACTCAGAACTCAGAACTCAGAACTCAGAACTCAGAACTCAGAACTCAGAACTCAGAACTCAACACTCAACGCCATGCCTCCCAACCAGCTGATCCGCGAGACCAGCCCTTATCTTTTACAGCACGCCCATAACCCGGTGGAATGGCATCCCTGGAATGAAAGTACACTGCAGAAAGCCCGTTCGCTGGACAAAATGCTGCTGATCAGCATCGGCTATTCGGCCTGTCACTGGTGCCATGTCATGGAGCGGGAATCATTTGAAGATGAAGAAGTGGCGGCCCTGATGAACCGGCACTTTGTCTGCATCAAAGTAGACCGGGAAGAGCGGCCCGATGTAGACCAGGTGTATATGCATGCTGTGCAGCTTATCACAGGCAGCGGGGGCTGGCCGTTAAACTGCTTCGCTCTCCCCGACGGGAGACCTTTCTTTGGTGGTACCTATTTCCGAAAACACCAGTGGATCCAGCTCCTGGAAAATATTGCCATCCTCTTCTCAACCCGCCGAAAAGATCTGGAAGAACAAGCCACAGCGCTGGCCGAAGGGATACGAGCAAACGACCTGGTTCATAAGCCGACTGCCGATACCGCCATCAGCTTCGGGGATGTTAGCCAGGTTTATACGCGGCTGGAGCAGCAGTTTGACCTGAAAGAAGGCGGATCTGGCGGCGCTCCGAAATTCCCGATGCCGGTGAATCTCTCTTTTCTACTTCACTTTTTTTTTGTAAGCAAGAATGATAATGCGGCATCATTTATCCATTTAACCCTCCGCAAGATGGCTTATGGCGGGATATACGACCAGATCGGCGGAGGATTTGCCCGCTATTCATCCGATACGCAATGGAAAGTCCCTCACTTTGAGAAAATGCTGTACGATAATGCACAGCTTTTGTCGCTTTATTCCGAAGCCTGGCAGGCCTTCCGGGTTCCCTTGTACAAAGAAGTGGCGGAAGAAACTGCCGGATTTATTATGCGTGAAATGACAGGTCCGGATGGTGGGTTCTATGCTGCGCTCGATGCCGACTCGGAAGGAGAGGAGGGAAAATTCTATACCTGGACCGGCCAAGAGATGAAAGATATTCTTGGCAAACAGTATGAACTTATCCGTAAATATTATCAGGTGGATAGCAGGGGGCTCTGGGAAGACAACCGGAATATCCTGCTTCGGATACAGTCACCCGATGAATTCGCTAAATCCCAGGGCCATCAACCTTCCGCTTTTAAAAGCATCCTGAAACCGGCAAAGGCTAAATTGCTGAAAGCAAGGAATAAAAGAATCAGGCCCGGGTTGGACAATAAGATACTGACCTCCTGGAATGCCATGATGATATCCGGATTTATCGATGCATACCTGGCTTTTGGGAACGAATTGTATCTGAAAGCCGCTTTGCGCTGCGCCGGTAATCTTTTTGAACAGGTCACCAGTAAGAATGGCGGCCTGTATCACCAGGTTTCTACAGGAAAAAATCAAATCAACGGCTTCCTCGACGATTATGCTTTCTCTATTCAGGCACTCCTGAAGCTCTACCAGGTCACTTTCGGGGAGCAATGGCTGGACAAAGCCCGGCTGCTGGCGGATTATACACTTGAACATTTCTATGATAAATCATCAGGGTTGTTCTTCTATACCTCCGCCCTTGATCCTGCCCTGATCGCAAGGAAAAAAGAGATTTATGATACGGTCATTCCTTCCTGCAATTCAGTTATGGCAGATGTGCTCCTCCAGCTCGGTCTGGCATTCGAAGATGAAAACTATACTGATATCTCGTCTTGGATGTTATCTTCTATAAGGGAGCAGATGCTGAAATACACTTCCTCTTTTGGCAACTGGGCATCGGTGCTGATCAAGCATGCATCGCCTTTTTATTCGGTTGTCATCACCGGGCCGGAATTCCTGGATAAAGCCCTGGCAATCCGCCAGCAATATCACCCTTCCGTCCTCATTTTCGGCAGTGTATTTGAAAGCTCGCTTCCCATCATGAAAGACCGGTTTGTAGCGGGTGAAACCATGATCTTTGTTTGCAATGGTAGGGAATGCAAACTTCCGACCACTTCCGTTGAGAAAGCGCTGAAAGATTTGAATATTTAATCTTCTGAAGACTGGCGGATCATCTGCCGGTAGGTGCCGAATACATTGGCCCTGGAAATAAAGCCGATATACTTGCCATCCTTCAGAACGGGCAGGTTATATTTATCATAGTCGGTGAACTTCTGCACGACAATTTCCATCGAATCATCGGGAGCCACAAAGGTAGCAGGGGTAACCATCAGTTGTGTCACTTCAACCTGGTCATACAGTTCAGGCTTGAATATGATATGCCGGATATCGTCCATCCGGATGAAACCGTGGAATTTATTTTCCGCATCTACGACCGGAAAGATGTTGCGGCTTGACTCGGAAACGGCTTTCACGAGATTCCGGAGTTTGGCTTCCGGCGGGAGGGTTTTGAAATCCTTTTCGATCAGCTGTTCGACTTTCAGCAGCGAAAGCACGTTCCTGTCTTTGTGGTGGGTAAGCAATTCGCCGCGTTGTGCAAGCTGGTATGTATAAACTGAATTTGTAACAAAAATTTTGGTGGTAGCATAACTCAACGTAGCCACGATCATAAGCGGCACGATGAGTTCATAGCCGCTGGTGATCTCTGCGATGAGGAAGATACCTGTCAGCGGTGCGTGCAGCACCCCGGCAATCAGCCCGCTCATGCCCACCATCGCAAAATTCGGCCCGGGCAGATGGGTTAATCCCGTGTGGTTAATCACTTCTGCAAAGAACAATCCTGCAAAAACACCGATGAAAAGCGCCGGTGCAAAGATCCCCCCGACGCCGCCGGCCCCGAAGGTCGTGGCGGTGGCCACTACTTTAAAGATCAGCACCAGAGCGAACAGCAGGAAAACCACCCACATTTTCTCCTGCAAATGATAAAACGGGCTTCCGGTAAAAAGCGGGCTGTAATCTCCCTGCAGGCAGGTATTGACCGCCTCATAGCCTTCGCCGTAAAGAGAAGGGAAGAAAAAGATCAGCACCCCAAGTATCGCACCGCCAATAATCCATCTTACCGGCCAGTTTCTCACTTTTTTGAAAGCTTTTTCAATCCTGATATAAACTTTGGTGAAATACACCGATAACAATCCTGTTAATACCCCCAGCAGGATATAATACGGCAGGTGCCGCAAATAAAAAGTGGTTGTTATTTCAAACGGGTACAACACGGCATTTCCCAGGAAGAAATAAGAGGTAAGCACGGCAGTGACCGTAGCGATCAGCAGCGGGATCAGGGAAGCCATGGTGAGGTCGATCATAATCACCTCGAGGGCGAAGACGATGGCCGCGATGGGTGATTTGAAGATGGCAGCCATGGCGCCGGCGCAGGCTAGGGTCATCATCAGCACCATCTCTTTGTAACTGAGCCGCAAAGTTTGTCCCAGCCCGCTGCCAACGGCGGCGCCGGTAGCAAGGGTCGGCCCTTCCAGCCCTACCGAACCGCCGAAACCTACCGTCAGGGCGCTGGTAATGATGGATGAGAACATGTTATGCCGCTTGATGATACCGTTGGAACGGCTGATGGCATATAATACGCTGGGCACGCCATGCCCGACCACATCCCTGATAACATACCTGATAAATAAAATTGCCAGTAAAATTCCTATGGCGGGCAAGGCAAAATAGAGCAGGTTTCCTTCGTACAGGGGAGCGCCGCTGGTCAGCAGCTCGCGCATGAAGCGGACGCTATTTTTCAGGATAATGGCTGCAATGCCTGACAGCACACCCACCACCACACTCAACACAAGGATGTAAGTCCGGTGGTTCTTCTTGCGGGCCTGCCAGAGGATAAACCGCATCCAGAGCGACTGTTTCTTAAAGACGCGCATTATTTTGCGAACTTAGTAAATTTTTTGCGTCCTTTGTGTGAAATTGGATGAATTAAAATGAGAATCGTTACATATAACGTGAATGGTATCAGAGCGGCGATACAAAAAGGGCTGTTCTATTGGATCAAAGCTGTCAATCCTGATATCATCCTTCTCCAGGAAACGAAAGCCCAGCCGGAACAAATCCCTGTCCTGGATTTTGAAATGATGGGGTACCGGACGTACTGGCATTCTGCGCAAAAGAAAGGTTACAGCGGAGTGGCCATTTTAACCGGCATAAACCCGGATCGCGTTGTTTCCGGCATGGGGATAAAAGCTTATGATGATGAAGGGCGTTTTATACGCGCCGACTATGGTGATGTGTCTATTGTTTCAGTTTACCATCCATCGGGCTCCAGCGGGGATCACCGCCAGGAATTCAAAATGAGATGGCTGGATGATTTTTACGATTATGTGCACGATTTGAAAAAACAACGTCCCAACCTGATCATTTCGGGGGACTACAATATCTGTCACAAGCCCATTGATATCCACGACCCGGTGAGAAACGCCACTGTTTCGGGCTTTTTACCGGAAGAACGGGAGTGGATGACCAAATACATCGACAGCGGATTTATCGACACTTTCCGGCATTTCAACCAGGAGCCCCATCAATACACATGGTGGAGTTTCCGGGCCGGTGCGCGGGCCAGGAACCTCGGCTGGCGGATAGATTACCACATGACCACCCGTTCGCTGGAAAGCCAGCTGAGAAATGCCGTCATCATGCCCGATGCGATGCATTCGGACCATTGCCCGGTTCTGCTGGATATTTATTGATCTCTGGTTCCTAACGGAGCCGAACCGTCTGTTATATCAGAAAATGGATTTTACAACATCGGATATGCTGCCGGTAAAAACGATTCCGATCGTGGATTTTCGCTGATTAAGGGATTTCTTGTTGAATTTTGATACGACGATCCGTTCGAACCCCAGTTTTTCCGCTTCCGCCACCCGTTGCTCAACGCGGCTGACCGCGCGGATTTCGCCTGAGAGCCCGACCTCCGCGGCAAAACAGGTTTTCTGATCAATGGAAATATCGGCGTTGGAGGAGAGAATAGCGGCTACAACCGCCAGGTCAATGGCCGGATCGTCGACCTTTAAGCCGCCGGCAATGTTGAGGAAGACATCTTTGGCTCCAAGCCTGAAGCCGCTTCGTTTTTCCAGTACGGCGAGCAGCATGTTCATCCTTCGCACATCGAAACCGGTAGCCGACCGCTGGGGGGTCCCGTAAGCCGCCGTGCTCACCAGCGCCTGTATCTCGATCAGCATGGGACGGAGTCCCTCGACAGATGCCGCTATGGCTACCCCGCTGACTGCCTCGTCCCGCTGTGATATCAGGATCTCGGACGGGTTCTTCACTTCCCGCAACCCATTGTCATGCATCTCATATATGCCCAACTCAGAGGCGGGCCCGAAACGGTTTTTTACAGCCCGCAAGATCCGGTAGCCGTAATTACGATCACCTTCAAAATGAAGTACCGTATCCACCATGTGCTCGAGGATCTTTGGCCCTGCCAGGGAACCATCCTTGGTAATGTGCCCGATCAGGATCACCGGCACGGCGGTCGTTTTGGCATACCGCTGCATCTCGGCTGCACATTCCCTGATCTGTGAAATACTGCCGGCAGAAGAGTCAATAATATCCGTCTGCAGCGTCTGGATAGAGTCGATGATCACCAGCGAGGGTTCTATTTCATCCAAATGCTGGAGGATTACTTCGGTATTTGTTTCGGTAAGAATGAAGCAATCCTGGTTTTTCATCCCAACACGGTCGGCCCGCATCCTGATCTGCAGTGCGCTCTCCTCACCGGTAACATACAGTATCTTCTGATCTTTCATCTGCAGGGCAATCTGCAGCAGCAGGGTCGACTTACCGATACCCGGTTCCCCGCCGACCAGGATCAGCGATCCCGGCACCAGCCCGCCCCCCAGCACACGATCCAGCTCTCCGTTCAGCGTCGATCTCCTCTTTCCCTCATCGCCTCTGATTTCATGTACCCGGACCGGCTGATGTGACCTCTTACCATCCTCCCGTCTTACAGTCTTACCCTCTATTTTAACCACCTCCTCCTCATAACTGTTCCATTCCCCGCAGGCCGGACAACGCCCGATCCACTTGGGCGACTGTGCACCGCAATTCCGGCAGAAGAAAGCTGTTTTGGATTTGGGCATGGGGGTTTGTTTCGTGTTTCGTGTTTCGTGTTTCGTGTTTCGTGTTTCGTGTTTCGTGTTTCGTGTTTCGTGTTTCGTGTTTCGTGTTTCGTGTTTCGTGTTTCGTGTTTATGGTTTTTTGTTTCTGGTTCCTAAATGAAGCCTAAGAACTAAGAACCAATTACTAAGAACCAATTACTAAGAACCAAGAACCTTAATCAATCCACTCGTCGAATAACCTTCCACGAGTGGAATGGTCACCACTTCGCCGCCATTTTCTTTCACGATGTCGGCGCCGACGATGGTTTCTTCGGAATAATCGCCACCTTTTACCAGCACATCGGGCTTGATCATGCTGATCAGGTCATACGGGGTATCCTCATCAAAAAGGATAACCGCTTCGACAAATCGCAGTGATGCCAGGATGAGCGCGCGGCTTGCCTGGTCCTGCACCGGACGGCCTTCTCCCTTGATCCGTTTCACGCTGTCATCGGTATTCAGGCCGATGATCAGCATATCACCCAGGTCACGGGCCTTCGACAGATATTCGATATGACCCCGGTGAAGAACATCGAAACAACCGTTCGTAAAGACGATTTTTCTCATCTGGAAACGCCACATCGCCAGGCGATTGCTGAGAATGGCCTGGTCCAATATCTTACCCTGCGTTACATCAAGTGTTGTCATTATTTTTTTTTGCTTTTTTGAAAACCAGTAAATAATAGGAAAAAATGCCTACCCCAACGATCATGATAGACTGGGCTGCCCATAAGATGATTGAAAAAGAAACGGCAGGTTCCGATTGGATCAGATAGATCTCAGTCAGAATAGCTTTGACGACAAATTGGTATGCCCCGATGCCACCCGGAACAGGGGCGACGATACCCAGGCTGCCCAGTGCCATGACAGTAACGCCATCAAAAAAATCCAGGTGTGACGTTGCCTCCAGGGCAAAAAATGCCGAGTAGGTCATCAGGGTATAAAACAGCCAGATCACGATCGTCCATCCAATAAACTGCCATTTCTCCCGCATATGCATGATCGTTTTGATCCCGTTCAGCAATCCTTTCATGAAATCACTGACTCTGGAATAAACTTTCATCTGCCGGATGCGGTTGAAGAATATTCTTATAAATATCAAAGGAAGGATAATGATGATAAAGATAGCGACGAGCAGCAGATATAAATTCTCCTGATTGGCCATGCCTGTCAGGGATGAAACAATATACTTGTCGACAAAAGCTTTCAGTAAGCCCAACTGCAGGAATATGACAGACAGGATGATCAGCGCCAGGACGATCATATCAAAGACCCTTTCAGAAATAACGGTTCCAAAGAGAGAGGTAAAAGGGATGTTCTTCTTTTTTGAAAGGACCCCGCACCGGGTCACCTCTCCCAGCCGGGGAAAAGCCATATTGGCAAGGTAGCCGACCATGACGGCAAAAAATGTGGTGGAGGTTTCCACCTGGTACCCCATGGAGCGGATCAGGATGTTCCATCGGATGGCCCTGGCGATGTGACTGAAAATACCCAGTATGATGGAACCCAACAACCAGATGTAGCGGGCTTCCCGAATCTCATGAAACACCTCATTGATGTCGATTTTCCGGAATACGAGCCACAGCAGGACGATACCGATCAAAAGAAAAAAGAGGTACTGGATAACGGAAAAAATTCGCTTCTTCAAGAGATAATCACTTTATATGATTACTGGCATCGGGAATGGCAATCGCCGGTTGAAAATTTTTCGCTTCTTCGGGGGTCATGGAGGCATAGGCCGCTACGATGATCAGGTCGCCAATGGCCACTTTCCGCGCCGCGGCGCCATAGATACCCACAATGCCTGAACCTCGCTCCTCCCTGATCACATAAGTTTCAAACCGCTCCCCGTTGTTGATGTTGAATACGTGGACTTTTTCCCAGTTGAATAACTTCGCCTGATCCATCAGATCCTCATCAATGCCGATACTCCCCACATAATGGAGGTCGGAACGCGTAACCGTTGCCCTGTGGATTTTTGATTTTAAAAGCTTAACATTCATTTTCAGGCTATTAACTGGAGATTTTTAAAAATTTCAGGATGCAAAATTACAAAATAATTTCCAGATTATCGATGAGCCTGACATTTCCCAGGTAACAGGCGACAAATGCCCTTGCCGGAACTTTTTCATCCCATGATTCGAGCGGCCGCAGACTCGCAGCGGAGGCTATTTCAATATAATCGCAGATAAAACCTCCTTTTTCCAGCCGCGAAACCGCCTGCTCCTTCACCTTTGCGATGCTTATCTTACCGGCATTCCGCCGGATTTCAAGCAGCACCTGGTAAATCTCATGGGCAATGGTTCTTTCACCTTTGGTCAAATGCCTGTTCCGGGAACTCATAGCCAGGCCGTCCGGTTCTCTTATGGTAGGAACAGGTATAATCTCCACCGGGATTCTTTCCATTTCCACCAGCGTCTGTATAATCCTGAGCTGCTGGTAGTCTTTTTCCCCGAAATAGGCCCTGTTGGGCGTGATAATATCAAATAATTTCTTTACAACGACAGCCACACCATTGAAATGCCCGGGCCTTGAAGCCCCTTCCATCACTTTTTCCAGCTCGCCGAAATCATATTTTTCCCTAGCGGGCGAGGGGTACATTTCTTCGACAGATGGGGCAAAAACCAGGTCGCATCCTGTTTGGTCCAGAAGCCGCTCATCCTTCTCAAGCGTCCTGGGGTATTTGCCGAGATCATCCGGATTGTTGAACTGGATGGGATTCACGAAAATGCTCACGGCGGTCAGTGAATTCCCTGCAACGGATCTCCTGACCAAATCAAGATGGCCTTCATGCAAGGCCCCCATGGTTGGAACAAAGCCAAGCTTCATCCCCGCTTGCCGGCGATCTTTGATCCAGCAACGCGTATCATCAATCGTATGAAAAGTGATCATGCGCAGAAAATACTGTAAGGCTAATCACTCAGGAACATCAGCAAATCCTTCTCGATCGTCTGATATGGTTTTTCAATGATACGGCCCGCTTCCCTCCCCTTCACATAGACGATAAAAGTCGGAACGCGCTGAATGCCCAGCTTACGGATGTCAATATCTTCAACCTCCTTATCACGATTGACACAGATCATCGTGATGCGTTGCTTGTTGAACTTTGCCTGGTCGAGTATCTTAAAAAACCGCGGCACCTGTTTTTTAGCGTCACTGCACCATGTTCCCAGCACAATCGTTATCTCCGCTTCTTTATGCAATTTTCGCAATTGTTTGATTACGGCCTTATCCGGTTTATAATTCCTGTAATATTCACTGAAAGCCATTCCGAATTCCCCTTCCTGTAAACCGGAACGGTCGCAGTACCCATACAGGATCTCCTTATTCAAACGGGGATCGGCAATCTTCCGGTTGATCTCCTGTGATAAAATGACTATCGGTGAAATGATCATCACCAATAAAAAAGCAAACCTTACGTTATGTAGCATGGCTGGTTGAATTTAAAGCAAATATAGGATAAAGATCAACACAAAGCGTAAAATGACTGATATCAAAAAAACAGTCTGGAACCATTAGATAAAAAACCACTAATTTTGCAGAAATTATTTCATCATGGATGACAGCGATCGTTCATTCAGTGAAAACCTCGATCAACTGATCAAACTTCTGCGAAAGCTCAAGGACAGGTCGCATTTTGAAGGCATGCCCGGTGTTCCGAAGATGTTTGTTATGAATTTTGATTTTTTTCTGCAGAATTATGAGCGGATGAAAGATCAGATTTCCGATCAGTTGTTGCAGCAGTTTGGCGAACCAATTAAGCAAATGGTTGCCGATATGGTGGAACAACTGAAAGAAGCCGTTGATGAAGACGCCATTCCGGAAATCGAAAGTCCGCCCCAACCACCCATTATCACTGGAAGTAAAAGAACCGTTGAGGATATTGATCAGCTTCTTAAAAATCCAGCCCTTACTGAACAGGAGATCGATCACCTGCTGGATGAACGGAGCCAGTTAAAAAACCAGCCGTAATATTTATTTTCTGTTACTGATAAACTATTGTCTTCCGTTGTCATCAAATATGACATTCTTAATATGAAGAAAATGAAAAGTAATATTGCCCTGAGCGAATCGGGATTTGTCTTTAATCCCAATACAGGGGAGTCGTTCACATTGAATCCTGTCGGACAGCAGCTTTTCGAAATGATCCGCGAAGGGCAGGATTATCAATCGATCCGAAAGAAATTTCTGGAGATTTACGAAGTGGAGGATTCGATTTTCGAAAAGGACTACGAGGATTTCGTCCATTTGCTGCACAGTTATCAAATGATGGAACCGGATGAACAGGCGTAAGGTCACCGTTGCCGTAACAGCGCTCAACGCGATCGACAGTCCGGGCCCGGGCGTACCGGTCATCCGCGGGCTGAAAGAATCGGAAATGCTGGATGTACGGATTGTCGGGTTATCCTATGAATCGCTGGAACCGGGCATCTACATGCACGATATCGTCGATAAAGTATACCAGATACCTTATCCGTCTTCAGGCATAGAATCACTGCTGGCCCGGATCGAATACATTCATTCAAAAGAGAACCTGGATGTGATCATCCCCAATTTCGACGCCGAACTTTTCCCCTTCATCAGGCTGGAAGAGCGGCTCAGGGCCATGGGGATACGGACATTCCTGCCCACGGAAAAGCAATTCGACGAGCGCCACAAGATCAACCTTCCCGCTTTCGGAAAAAAATACGGTATCAAGGTGCCTGCCAGCGAGCCGGTAAACGACCCGAATGAGATCGGGAAGATCAGCAAGGAGATGAAGTTCCCTTTATTGGTAAAGGGAAAATTTTACGATGCCTTTGTGGCCTTCAACGCCGACCAGGCCCGGGAGTACTTCCACAAGGTCAGCGCCAAATGGGGGCTTCCCATCATTTTACAGGAATACGTGAAAGGGATCGAATACAATGTGATCGGCCTGGGCGACGGCAAAGGCAACCGCATCGCCGCCGTTCCCATCCGCAAACAGTACATCACCGACAAGGGGAAGGCCTGGGGCGGAATATCTGTAGGTGATGAGAAAATGCTGGCCCTCACCGATCATTTCATCCAATCGACGAAATGGAGGGGGCCTTTTGAACTGGAGCTGATGAAAGATGAAAAGAATGAATTCTCGCTGCTGGAGATCAACCCGCGGATACCGGCATGGGTTTACCTTTCCGTAGGCGTCGGGCAGAACATCCCCGAAGCGCTGGTCCGGCTGGCTCTCGGTGAAAAAGTAGATGCTTTTTCCCACTATGAGATCGGTAAGATGTTCATCCGCTATTCGTGGGATATGATCGTGGATTTGAAAGATTATCAACAGATTGCAACGTACGGAGAGTTATGACTGCTAAGAAACGTTACGAACGTCCGGCCATCAAGCGGCTGGAAGCGCAAATGCCGAACAAGTTCGGCCTGCGGACGGCCTATGTCCCCATGACCCATGTCGATGGGGTGGCCGTGAAAGACCTACTGAAAGAGCACGGATCGCCTCTCTTTGTTATTTCTGAACGGACCATCCGGGAAAAATACCAGGAAGCCAAACAAGCTTTCACCAACCGGTATCCCAGGGTTCAGTTTGCCTGGTCTTACAAAACCAACTACCTGAACGCCGTTTGCAACATTTTCCACCAGGAGGGGTCGTGGGCGGAAGTGGTATCGGGTTTTGAGTACGATAAGGCGCTGGCCAACGGCATCGATCCCAGGCTGATCATCTTCAACGGCCCCGACAAGCACGAGGAAGACCTCAGGATAGCGATCCTGAACGATTCGCTGATCCACATCGACCACCTGGAGGAGCTCTATTCGATCATCCGCCTGGCGGATGAATTGAGTAAGCGACCGCGCGTAGCCATCCGGGTCAATATGGACACCGGGGTTTTCCCTATCTGGGACCGTTTCGGGTTCAACTACGAAAACGGACAGGCCTGGGATGCGCTGAACAAGATCATGCGGTCGGGCAAGCTGGAACTGACGGGGCTGCATTGCCACATCGGCACCTTTATGCTCAGCCCTTCAGCCTATGGCGTAGCGGCACTGAAGCTGGCCGACCTGGCGCTGGGCCTGCAGCAGCGCTATAACCACGAGATAAAATATATCGACATGGGGGGCGGGTTCCCATCGGGCAATACGCTAAAGGGAGCCTTCCTGCCGGGTACCGACACCAACCCGGGGTTCGACGCCCTGGCGGAGGCCATCACCACCCCGCTGGTAAATAGCAACTTCCCGGCAAACAAGATGCCGCTGCTCATCCTCGAAACGGGCCGCGCCCTGGTCGATGAAGCAGGTTACCTCCTCGGAACGGTCATCTCCAATAAAAGATCTTCCACCGGGAAACGGATCACCATCATCGATGTGGGGGTCAACCTCCTCTTTACCTCCTTCTGGTATGACCATAAGATCTCGCCGGCACAGTCCTTCTCCAACTATACCGAAGAGACCATGCTCTACGGCCCGCTTTGCATGAACATCGACGTGGTGAGGGAAAACGCCGTATTACCGCTGCTCAACAAGGGCGACCAGTTCGTCATTCACCATGTCGGGGCGTACGACATGACCCAGTGGATGCAGTTCATCACGCTGCGGCCAAGGGTGCTGCTCATCGACATGGAGGGACGGGCGCATATCATCCGCCAGCGGGAAACCCTCGAAAGTATCAGCCAGTATGAATCGGTACCGGAACACCTGAAGAAAATTGCGCCCTGACACAAGGTCATATCAATCTTACCTCCGGGGGATACTCAACAGCTATTCCCTGGTATTTTTTTCGACGAACCCGGTTTTTGCCTGGATACTGCTGATAGTTACCTTTTTCGACTTCAATTCGGGCCTGGCGGGTCTGCTGGCCATTCTCACCGCCAATTCGGTAGCCTGGGCAGCCGGCCTGAACACTGACAAGATCTCCAGGGGATACTATGGATTCAATGCGCTGCTGGTAGGACTGGGCCTGGGGATGTATTTCTCCGCCTCTCCCCAGTTCTTCCTGGTGCTGGTTTTCAGCGCCCTGCTGACCCTTTTTGTCACGATCGTCATGGAAGGGGTGATCGGAAAATACTACCTCCCCTACCTGAGCCTACCATTTCTGTTCGGCCTCTGGCTTGCACTGATGGCCACCAGGGAATTTAATTATTTGGAAATTAGTGAGCGAGGCGTGTATTCACTGAATGAAATGTACACCCTGGGAGGGATGACGATGGTCAGGGTCTATGAATGGTTCAACCAGACCGGCCTTCCCGATTCACTGGTGATCTATTTCCGGTCGCTGGGCGCCATCTTCTTCCAGTACCACCTGTTCCCGGGCTTGCTCATCGCCATCGGGCTGCTGTTCTATTCCCGGATCGCTTTCGTCCTGTCGCTGCTCGGGTTCTATGCAGCCTTCGCCTTTTACCAGGTCGTGGGCGCCGACATGTCCACCCTCAGCTATACCTATATCGGCTTCAATTTCATCCTCACCGCCATCGCCATCGGGGGGTTCTTCATCATCCCCTCCTGGCATTCGTTCCTCTGGGTGATCCTGCTGACACCCCTCACCTCTATCCTGCTCACGGCATTCAAAATGCTCTTCACCGGTTTGCAGTTGTCGATCTATTCGCTCCCTTTCAACATCATCGTGCTGATGTTCCTGTACGTCCTCAAATTCCGGGAACGTCACCTGAACAAGCCTGAACTGGTGGGCATTCAGCATTTTTCTCCCGAAAAGAACCTCTACACCCGCCTGAACAGCAAAAAGCGCTTCGGCGATCTGCCCTGGCTGCGGGTGGCATTGCCTTTCTGGGGCGAATGGAGCGTGACCCAGGCGCACAACGGCCCGATCACCCACAAGGACAACTGGCAGCACGCCTGGGATTTCGAGGTGACCGGCAGCGATGGCCGTACCTTCCGGGGGCCGGGGACACAGCTTTCCGACTACTATGCCTACAACAAGCCCGTGCTGGCCCCTGCCGACGGATGGATCGAGAGCTGCACCGACGGTATCGATGACAACCCGGCCGGTGAGGTAAACCTGGAGCATAACTGGGGAAATACCATCGTGATCAGGCATACCGATCATCTGTTCAGCGCCCTCAGCCACCTGAAGAAGGAGAGCATCAAAGTATCCGCCGGCAGCTTTGTGAAGAAAGGCGAGGTGATTGCCCTCTGCGGAAACTCAGGCCGGTCTCCCGTTCCACATCTGCATGTCCAGTTCCAGGCCACACCCCAGGTGGGATCCGCTACGCTCGATATCCCCTTTTCGCATTACATTTCCAAAATGGAAGAAATTCATGTCCTGCGCTCCTTCGAGCGACCTGTTGAAAAGGAGATTGTCAGCAATATTTCCGGCAACGAGCTGCTGAAAGAATCTTACAATTTCGTGCCGGGGCAGGTGATCTGCTTCCGTAAAGCGGGCAAGGAAGGCAGGGAAGCTTCCTGGGAGGTGCAGGTCGACTATGCCAACAACACCTATCTGCAGTGCCGCCAGACCGGCGCAAAAGCATACTATGTCAACGAAGGCGACCTCTTCTATTTCACCCATTACGAAGGCAGCCGGGAATCGCTGCTATACCTGTTTTTCCTGGGAAGCTATCGCGTCATCTTCGGTTTTTACAGGAACCTCAGGCTCACCGACCAGTTCCCGGTGCATATCCTCACACGCAACCCGGCCAGGGCGCTGCAGGATCTCCTGGCGCCGTTCTTCATCTTCATTAAATCCTCTTACCAGTTGGATTACATGAAACTGACCGAAAACATTGCACACCCGGAGATCACCCTGCAATCCGAAGCAAATGTCAGCCTACCGTTACGAAAGGGAAAAAAGGTTAATTTCGAACTGATTTTCAAAGACGACCGGATCGACAGCTTCACCGTCCGGGAGAATGGTAAAGAACCGACAGCATGGGTACAATGCAAAAAATCCTGATCATCCTGGCCTTCCTGCCGCTGGCTCATCCGGCATTTCCCCAGGAAGAGGCCCCCGGTTTCCGGGAGGTTGACCAGGCATCCTTAGACCTATACAATGCCGGCGAGTGGAAGGAATTGATCCGTTATAATAACCGGGCCATCCAGGAGGGTTTTGATTACTATTACCTGCGGATGCGAAGCGGGATAGCCTGGTACCAGAAGAAAAATTATGTCCATGCCGTACGCCAGTTCAGCGAGGCTTTGAATTTCAACACCGCCGACCCGGTAGCGCTGGAATATTTACTGGCCTGCTACCTGGAGCTGAACAAGACCGCCGATGCGCTGCAGGTTTACAACCAGCTGCCCGCCCCGCTCAAACAACAGCTGCAGCATCTCAAACCGGGGAATTGGCGGGCCGGTCTCTCCGCGGGGTATACCTTCAGCGACCAGCCGTCCGTTTTCGAACCCTATGACATCGACGGACCGGACAATATTTACGGTGAAACA
>JAHYJL010000045.1 GCA_019429045.1 Bacteroidales bacterium | reverse complement strand
CTCTTCCGATCTGAAGTCAAAGCCGCCTACCGCAAGATGGCCGTCAAATATCATCCCGACAAGGTCGAACACCTCGGCCCCGAATACTGGAAATCGGCCCAGGAGAAATTCCAGCAGCTCCAGGCGGCGTATGAGGAGATTAAGAAGCGAAGAGGAATGAAATGATAGTTCAAAGTTCAAAGGGCAAAGTTCAAAGTTGAGTTTATAGTTTAGAGTTTTTAGTAATTATTTTAACCACTTAGGCACTAAGAACACTAAGGAGCACTGAGAAATTTGATTTTCTGCCTTTACTGCAAATAACTATAGTTTTAGATAATCTCAGTGAACCTAAGTGACCTAAGTGCCTTAGTGGTTTACATTAATAACTAACTAATAACTAACTAATAACTAATTAACTAACTAACTCAACTTTGAACTTTGCCCTTTGAACTTTGAACTAATCATAGAAGCTCCACGACAGTCCGAACTTAAACGCCGCTCCCTGGGCGGGGTAGTGCGGCACCATGTAGTATTTCGGCTGACTCCATAAAGCGTTCAGGTGCTCATACTTGGCAAATATCCGGAACCGCTTCACCATCAGGTTGACGAACACATTGATATAGGCATAGTTGCCGATCTTTTTTTCATCCTGCAAATGGAACATGCGCAAAGCAGGCATGTAGGCGTTGGCATAATAGGCCGTGTTGTAGAAAATGTCAACCCCGGGCTGCAGGACGGCTGCATTCTGAAACAGCGGCAGGGTGGGAAAGACCGATACCCTGGCCATGAAATCGGGCAGCCGGATGATCTCCTTGTTTGAAATGTACTGGTACACCAGGCTTCCTTCGACGTTCCATTTTCTCCACCGCAATTCATCCGAAAGGGTAGCCGAAATGATATTCACCGTTCCTTTGTATTGTGACGGGCGGGCCTGTTGGTCAAGATAAACGTGGTCGCTGATCAGGTTGTAATTTATCTTCAGAAGTAAGTTGCTGTAATTCAGTGCGATGCCAGCCTGAATGAGCTTCTGCTGATTGAATGAGGTGTCCCAGCGGAAATAATTGGAATTGAAATAATTATAAAGGTACCCGGCCTGTTGTGTAAGGAAAAGGAAATGAAATGCCGCCGAGGCCGGTTTTTCATTCTTCAGGTTGATGTCCTGTATTGCCGTTCCTTTGAGCCTGATAGCGGCATTGTTGTAATCGCCCACGGTGAAGGCGCCCGACAGGTCGATGGCCAGCGTGCGGTAAGGGCGGATGATGATGGCTGCCTCGGGGACCCATGTATTGAAAGTGCGGTTGACGACAGAATCGGAATAGATGGTGTATTGGTTTTTTATGCCGAACAAGATGAAAATATGCTTTCTGACAGGGTCTTCATTCATCCGGAGGTTCGTCCATGTAAACCTGTTTTCAAAACTGCGGATCAGTAATGAGTCATGAGTTTTCACCGAATCGATGATCGGTCCGAAAGGCTGGTAGAAATCGGCCAGCGGGTTATTGTCGCTGTAAACCTGCATCTGCCGTTTGAAGTCGAAGTCATAGGCAATGCGGCCGGCATGGAATGTAGATGGTTTTGTTTCCACACTGTCATTGACAGTATGCGGTCCGGACAGGTAAAAATAGGCGTTGGCAAACACCCCTGATTCCTTCACCAGGTTCTGGGCTGATGTCAGGTTGACGCTCATAAACTGGGGGTCCGTTTCTTTTTTGTCCTCGAAGACTGAGTCGTCAGCCAGCCCTCCATTTTCAAGGAGCACGAATTTGTTGTGCCGGTAATTGGCAACGCTTCCAAAACGCATGTTCTTTGAAAAATACTGTCCGGTGAAGACCACGCTTTTATCGTCCGACTTCGAATTACCGTAACGGCCCGGGGAGTTGATCAGGGAGAAATCTACACCCAGGTTGAGGTTCCTGGTGATGGCATGGCTGTGGATCACGCGGAACCATTGCTCTTTCTTGGCGCCGTTGGTATACGCCAGGTAAGTGACAGGAATAATTGTATTGTAGTACCGGGTATTAAGATTGGTGAAGGTATAGGCCTGGAATGTATTCATTCCGGTATAGAACGCATTTTCCTGGCTTGGTTGGAATACCAGGTTATGGTGAGCATGGCCCACATTGGCAAAGCTGGCATAGAAATTATTTTCGCGGTACAAAGGGTTGTATCGCTGGAAGCCTGTCAGCCGCGTGGCGCGGATCGTGTGAACGTTATCCAGGGCAAGGCTGTCGGTATGATGCTGGAAAAAAACGATCGTAGTGGTATCATGAACGCGCAGGAGGGAGTCGAGTTTCTGAGCGCTTGTGTAAGACGGTAGGACTGTAAGACTGTAGGACTGTAGGACTGTAAGAAGGACTTTGATGACAGGGAACCGCGGAATGCGAGCCACGCATTTAGAATACATATTTGCCAGGATTTTTCCCATATCACTTCGTTAAATCGACACATCGACACATCGACACATCGCCCAATCGCAAAATCATCCAATCAGCCCCTCCATCTCTCCCTGCATCTTCCCCGCTTCTTCCCTTGCTTTTTCGGCAAAGTCTTCGCCACTGGAGGCGAAGATGATGCTGCGGGAGGCGTTGACCAGCAGGCCGATGTCGTTCGTCATCCCGTAGCGGGCCACTTCCTGCAGGCTGCCGCCCTGCGCACCGACGCCCGGTACCAGCAGGAAATGCTCGGGGATGATCCTGCGGATGCTTTCCAGTTGCTGTGCCTGCGTGGCCCCGACAACATACATCATATTGTCGGGCGTTCCCCACTGGCTCGAGGTTTTTAAAATATGTTCAAAAAGATGATGGTCTTCGGACTTAAGATACTGAAAATCAGTTGCTCCTTTGTTGGATGTCAATGCCAGCAGGATGACCCACTTGTCAGGATAGGTTAAAAATGGCTGTACCGAATCGGATCCCATGTAAGGGGCGACGGTGATGGCGTCCACATCTAATATCTCGAAAAATGCCTTGGCGTATAGCCGGGAGGTATTGCCGATGTCGCCTCTTTTGGCGTCGGCGATCAGGAAGGCGCTGTCGGTTTTCATATTCAGGTAGGAGATGGTCTTCTCCAGGCTGATCCAACCCTTAAGGCCGTTGCATTCATAAAAGGCCAGGTTGGGCTTGTAAGCCACCGCCAGGTCGATCGTCGCATCGATAATGGCTTTGTTGAATTCGAACAGGGGATCATCCGATTCCAGCAAGTGCGGGGGCAGCTTCTCATATTCCGAATCCAGCCCGATGCAGAGAAAAGATTTCTTCTGCCGTATCTTTTTTATGAGTTCACTTTTTGTCATGTTTTTCAGTTTCTGTTTCTTGTTTTCTGTTTCTTGTTTCTTGCAATTAGTTTTCATAATAAGACTTCTTAAAACAAGAAACCAGAAATAAGAAACGAATTTCAAACCTCCGCCTTCAGCCTTTCGGCGTTCTCGGCCAACTGCAGCTGGTCGATCAGTTCCTGTATATCGCCGTTGATGATATTCTGCAGATTATAAAGGGTCAGCCCGATCCGGTGGTCCGTCACGCGGCCCTGCGGGAAGTTGTAGGTCCTGATCTTGGCGGAGCGGTCGCCCGTGGAAACCATGGTTTTTCTTCTGGAGGAGATCTCGTCCAGGAATTTCTTGTATTCCATTTCGAAAATGCGTGTTCGCAGCACCGTCATCGCCTTGTCGAAGTTCTTGATCTGCGATTTCTGGTCCTGGCAGCTCACCACGATGCCTGTCGGGATGTGAGTCAGCCGCACCGCCGAATAGGTGGTGTTCACCGACTGCCCGCCCGGGCCGGAGGAGCAGAAGGTATCTTTCCGGATATCCTCCGGTTTGACTTCCACGTCAAATTCATCCGCTTCGGGCAGGGTCACCACCGAGGCGGCAGAGGTATGCACCCTTCCCTGGGTTTCCGTTTTGGGCACCCGCTGCACCCGGTGCACCCCCGATTCATATTTCATCTGGCCGTAAACACCATCACCTATAACATTGAAGATCACCTCCTTGAAGCCTCCCGCGGTGCCTTCGGTCGCGCTGACGGGCTCCACTTTCCACCCCTTTATTTCGAAAAATTTCAAATACATCCGGTACAGGTCGCCCGCGAAGATGCTGGCCTCGTCACCACCGGTGCCTGCGCGGATCTCCACCACGGCATTCTTACGGTCCTGCGGATCGGCCGGGATAATCATCAGCCGGATATCCTCCTCCATCTGATCGCGTTGCTCCATCAGCGTTACCATCTCTTCCTTGGCATAGGCGCGCATTTCCTCGTCCTTATCGTGTTCCAGGATGTCCCTGGCCGTGGTGATCGACGAAAGTACGGCACGGTATTGCTTGAAGGCTGCAACGATAGGCTGCAACTCTTTAAGGTCCTTGCTCAGCTGGATGTACCGCTTCATATCGCCCATCACATCCGGGTCGCTGATCTGCTTCTCAAGATCCTGGAATTTTTTATAGATGTCCTCCAGTTTTTTCAGCATAGTCCATTGTTATTTCGGGTGGCAAAGGTAGCAAGAAATATGACAGGGATGGAGTCCCTGTGCGTTAACTGTACCGGAGTTCCTCTCCCTCATGATAAATCACCAGCGCCTTCCCCGGCGAAGTCTTGCATTTTCCGATAACCCTGGCCTCGACCTTGAACTGCTCTGCAATCTCAATAATCTCATTTGCAATGGTTTCCGGGACGTACAGCTCCATGCGGTGGCCCATGTTGAAGACTTTGAACATTTCCCGCCATGTGGTTTGCGAATGTTCTTTGATCAGCCTGAAAAGGGGAGGAGGGGAAAAGGGGTTATCCTTGATGATGGTGAGGTTTTCGACGAAATTCAGCGCTTTGGTTTGTCCGCCGCCGGTGCAGTGGACCATGCCGTGGATCTTATGCCGGAACTCCTTCAGTATGGACATGATAACCGGTGCATAGGTGCGGGTGGGGGAGAGGATCAGTTTGCCGATGTCGGTGCCCGGGACGCCCGAGGGATCGGTCAGCCTGTAGGGTCCGGTGTAGGCCAGTTCTTCCGGCATGCCTGGGTCAAGGCTTTCGGGGTATTTCTCCCGGTAGATATGGTTAAGCAAATCGTGCCGGGCTGAGGTCAGGCCGTTGCTGCCCATGCCGGAATTGTATGCATCTTCATAGGTTGCCTGCCCGAACGATGCCAGTCCGACGATCGCATCGCCGGGTGCGATCTTTTCATTGGTGATCACCTCCGAGCGCTTCATTCGGGTGGTCACGGTGGAGTCGACGATGACCGTCCGTACCAGGTCGCCGACATCGGCCGTTTCGCCGCCAGTGGAATAGATTTCAACCCCCAGGCTGCGCATCTTTTCCAGGAACTCCTCCGTCCCCTCGATGATGGCTTTGACAACCTCCCCGGGGATCAGGTTCTTGTTCCGGCCGATAGCAGAAGAGAGCAGAATGGGACCGGCAGCTCCGACACACAACAGGTCATCGGTGTTCATCACGATGGCATCCTGCGCAATGCCTTTCCAGACCGACAGATCTCCCGTTTCCTTCCAGTAAAGGTATGCCAGCGAGGATTTGGTCCCCGCCCCGTCGGCATGCATGATGCTGCACCATTCGGGATCGCCGCCCGGCAAATCGGAGATGATCTTGCAAAACGCTCTGGGGAAAATGCCTTTGTCAATGCCGTGGATGGCGGCATGCACATCTTCTTTGGAAGCGGATACGCCGCGGCGCGAGTATTTCAGATCATCGGGCATTCCTGTCACTGTTTATTCCGGAAGATGATCCGCTTCTGCTGGGTATCGATGCTGTAATTTCCGAAAGCTGATAGTACTGCATCGCCGATAAGCAGCGGATAACCCAGGTTGGTGTTAACCATGAACTCCACGTTGTTGATGGTCTTGTTCGCAATGGTGAAGTCTTTGATGATCAGCACTGCCCGGTTGGCGATGGTGCCGCCTGCCAGGATCTCTTCGGGGTTGCCCACGAAATCCTCTTTACCGATAGCGCCGCTGCTGAGCAGCTTCATGGCCTCTTCCACCGATATTTGCGCCCTGAGTTTCGGATCAAGGGTGAACTGAATCGTGTAACCGTTGACGACGCATGGAGCGGTGATCAGTCCCGTTCTCGGTGCCAAAGTGTAATTCAACACGTTGTCGTCAGGATTAAGCTGGATCTGGACAGTCCGGGTGATATCGACATTTTTAGGCTTGGGGATAAAGTCTTTGCTGAGCACCCTGAACTCTGTCCGTCTGTTTAACCAGTGCGCGGCTTCCCTGTGAACCGTGGTCGGGAGGGCGTCGATGTATTCTTCAGTCAGCCAGGTACCTGCAGGGAAAAGGTATCCATCCCTGACAATGTCTTTTTCCAGTTTCCTGGGCACCCTTTCGCCATAGCCTTTCGCGACAAGCCTGTCGGCATCGATACCGCGTTCGATCAGGTAATCGACGACAGATTGCGCACGCCGCTGGGAGAGGATATCGTTGCGTTCATATGTGTCGCGGTTGTCAGTGTGCGAAGCCAGCTCGATGACCAGCGTCGGGTTTTCATCCAGGGTGGTGATCAGCTCCTGCAGCGAGTCCTGGTATTGCGGCAGCAGGTCCCATTTGGCCAGTTCGTAAAGGATTTCAGGCAGCATGATGGGTTCTTCGGGGATGGGCTCCAGTACAAAGTCGCGCGTCAGGTCGCGGCTTTTCTCCAGGCCGACTGTGGTGACCCTGCCACTGGCGTTGAAATAATTATCCCTGGATACATTGATTTCATAGGTGGTCTGCGGCATGATCTGGCTTTTGCCGAACATATAAATTCCCCTGTCGGAGGTCCGCGCTGTCATCGATATGCCGTCCGAGCCGATGATATCGACCCGTGCCCCGGGTACGGGCTGCAGGGTGCGGTCGTCCCGGATGGTGCCGGCGAGGGTAAATTCGACCGGCGGGATGATGAATGAGAAGATGTCCTCTTTTGAGCGCCGGGCATTGCGATTGGAAGAGAAGAAGCCTTTTTCCCCCTCGGGGTAAAAGATGATGGCAAAATCATCAGCCGGTGAGTTGATCGGAACACCCATATTGACCGGGGCCGACCAGTTATTGGATGTATCCGGTACAGTGTAGAAAATGTCCAGGCCGCCAAGTCCGGGATGCCCGTCGGAGGCGAAGTAGAGGATGGTATCTGCGCGCAGGTGGGGATACATCTCATCACCGGGGGTATTGATCACCGGGCCCAGATTGTAAGGTCTTCCGAAGGGTTTCCCAGGGCTTTCCCGAAAGGCTACCCATATGTCCTTGCCGCCGAACCCACCGGGCCTGTTCGAAGAAAAATAAATGGTCATCATGTCCTGGCTGAGGGTCGGATGACCTACCGCTTCAGAGGAGTCGAGGCCGAGCGGCACAAGCTCCGGCACACTCCATAACCGGCCTGTACGTCTTGACGTATATATCTGGCAGCCGTTCTTCATATTTTCTTCAGTTGGACACCGGGTAAAATACAGCGTTCCGAAATCACCGGTCATGGTAGCCGTTCCTTCATTAGCCTCGGAGTTAATTCCGTCTTCCTGGTCATCCAGCAAAGCCGGGGTGCTCCACTGGTCTTTCCGGTCCTGCCGGGAGATAAACAGGCTGCTGAAACTCTGGTTTGTCCATTCATCGATCTTTTTTCCCTTGCTGCCATCCCGGGTGGAGGTAAAGATCAGGGCATTATAATTTTCATTGGCAAAGGCCGGGGCAAAATCGGCCTCCCGTGAATTCAGCCCCTTTTCTTCGATCACTTCATATTTTGATTCAAACTCTTTCCATTGGGGGATCATATCACAGGCCTGGATGCCGTAAGCGCCGCGAGGATCCTTCGGCATTTTTTTATCATATAACTCGTAGTACTGACGCGCTTCTTCCAGGTTTTCTTCGGCCTTCAGCGCGTTGGCATGATGCAGCAGGATGATGGGCTCCTTGCTGTCGTAACCATTCCTGATAAGCCTTCTGTATTGCAGATTGGCGCGCCTCATTTCACCGGTTATACGGTAACATTCTGCCAGCTGGAATGATATGCGGTCTCTCTCAACCGGGTTTTTCTTTACCTTGGTATATGCCTTTTGATAACGTTCGATGGCAATGGTATACCGCTCGTCTTCAAAGGCATCATCAGCGGATTTTATATAAGACTTTTTCTGCCCCGCCACCTGGGTGGAAAATACGAGGAGAATGATTACACTGTATATGGCAGTTTGAAATATTTTCATGCTGTGCAGCTAGCTTATTCTTTTATTTTCAAACGATGAAAACGTGGAAATATTTTTATGGATCTTTCACCTGGTTAATGTCTTTTTCGATATCTGATGCCGTATTGCTGATATCTTTCAAAACCGACTTTCCCAGGTCCAGTTCTTTCTCAACCTTTCGTGTCTCCTTGGTGATCTCCCTTTTGATTTCGTCTGAAGCACGGCGGATTTCATTCATCCCCCGTCCTACTTTCCTGGCAATTTCCGGTATCTTGCTGGGGCCGAAAATGACAAAGGCCACCACGAGGATGAAGATCAATTCCCCGGCGCTGATATCGAAAAACAGGAGAACAGCGGGCATACAGCCTGAAATTTAATGATCAGCAAAAATAGTAATAAAAAAAGACTGGTTTGACTGTTTTTTAATAACAGGTCCAAACCAGTCTTCTTATTTGCAAATATGTCTATTTTGTTTCTTTCTGATGCGATGTCTTACTTCGCCGCCTGGTCAGCAGGTCAAATGCCACAGGTGTTGCCACGAACACGGAGGAATATGTGCCGATAAAAATTCCCAGGAAAAGTGCGAAGGTAAACCCGCGGATGACCTCGCCGCCGAAGATGAACATGGCCAGCAATACCACCAGGGTGGACCCTGCGGTGTTGACCGTTCTTGAAAGCGTACTGTCAAGCGCTGCATTCACATTGACGCGATACTCCCTCTTCGGGAACAGGGTCACGTATTCCCTGATCCTATCGAAGATAACCACCGTATCGTTGATGGAATAACCGATAATGGTCAGGATGGCTGCGATGAACGCCTGGTCGAGCTCCATGCTGAAGGGCATGATACTGTATAATAAGGAGAATGCGCCGATGGTGATGAGGGCATCGTGAAAAACGGCAATAAGGCCGCTCAGTCCATACTGCCACTTCTTAAAGCGAAAGGCAATGTAAACGAAAATAATAATCAGGGCGAAGGTGACGGCCATGGCGGCTTTATTCCGGATATCAACGGCAATGGTTGGACCGACCGTCTGGGAGCTTAAAATGCCCAGGAGCTTGCCAGTCTGTGCCACGTCGGTGGAGAAATCCATGTAGGTCAGATCCTGCTTGATGAAGAAAGGTTTCAGTCCCTGGTAAAGCTTTGTCTGGATAATCGAATCCACTTCCGGGCTGGAGTCATCGATGAGATATTTGGTGGCTATTTTGACCTGCGTGGAGGGGCCGAAAGTTTTCACTTCGGGGGCCATTCCTTCGAACTCGTCGGCTAGCGCGGCCCGTATATCGGTGGTCATGATATTCTGGTCGAAGCGGACCACGTAGGTACGTCCGCCGGTGAAATCAATGCCCTGGTCGAGACCACGGATGGCCAAAGATACGATCCCGATGAGTGCCAGTGAAACGGAGATGATATACGCGTATTTCCGAAGTCCCAGCCAGTTGATTTTAGGGTCTTGCAGGAAATGCCTGTTCACAGGATAATCAAAGCTTAGCGGGTGATTCTTCTCCAGCATCCAGGTAAAGATCATCCTGGAAATGAAGATGGCGGTGAACAATGAGCTGAGGATACCGATGATGAGCGTTGTAGCAAAACCCTGTACCGGTCCTGTTCCAAAGGTGTAAAGCACAATGGCGACCAGCAGGGTGGTGAGGTTTCCGTCGATGATGGCTGAATATGCGGCTTTGTAACCGTCGGTAATGGCCAGTCTGATCCCCTTTCCGGCCCTGAGTTCCTCCTTGATGCGCTCGTAGATGATCACGTTGGCATCCACGGCCATACCGAGGGTAAGGACGATACCGGCGATACCGGGAAGTGTAAGCACTGCACCCAGTGATGCCAGCACACCGAATATAAAGAAGATGTTGATCACTAGGGCCAGATCAGCCACCCAACCGGCGCGGGCATAGAAAAATCCCATGTAAAGCAGGACCAGTGCAAATGCCAGCATAAAGGACCACATCCCGGCGTTAATGGCTTCTTTACCGAGTGAAGGGCCCACGACAGCTTCTTCGACGATGCGCGCCGGGGCTGGCATTTTGCCCGCTTTCAGGATATTGGAAAGGTCCTGTGCCTCTTCGAGGGTCATGTTGCCGCCGCTGATGGATGAACGGCCGCCGGCAATTTCGCTCCGGACGACCGGGAATGAATAAACATGGTTGTCGAGCACAATGGCAATCTGCTTTCCGATGTTTTCCCCGGTCAGCCTTTTCCATACCCTGGCTCCTTCGGTGTTCATGGAGAGGCTTACCTCTACATTGCCGAACTGGTCGTAATCCTGGCGGGCATCCACCACAACGTCTCCGCCAAGGGCAGCTGTTTCATCCCGTGAGGTGACTTTGATGGCAATGAGCTCCAGGATATCAGATTTAATATCCCTTGGCTTGATAGTCCATACCAGCCTCAAATTTCGCGGGAAAACGCTGTTTACCTGCCGCAGCATGGCGTTGATGGCCGCAGTATCCTTGATGGCTGCAAAACCGACAACGGCAGTCTGACCCGGATAGTAGTTGCCGTCTTCACCCTGGAAGTAAGCCGGCATGAGCAATGCATTCAAAGGGTTTTCCCTGGCGTATTCCTCGAAGGAACGGTCTTCTGCCATTGGTGCCAGGGTGTCGGCTTTAAGCTGATCAAGCAGCGACAGGGCCGTTGTGTCTTCAGTTTCCTCTGTCAGAAAATCTTCGGCTATTTCCGTAGTTTCTGCCATTTCACCTGTGTCCTCCACCGTTGCAAGCCTGTCGATTCCCCTGATGGTGACCAGCCTTCTGTTGGCATCGGCGAAATAATTATAAATTTCATCGTAGTTATAGGTTTCCCAGAACTCGAGTTTGGCAGTTCCCTGCAGGAGTTTCCTGACACGGGCCGGGTCCTTGATACCCGGGAGTTCCACCAGGATTCGGTTACTGGCGGCCAGCTTCTGTACATTGGGCTGGGTAACGCCGAAACGGTCAATACGGGTTCTCAATATACTGAATGTCCGGTCAAAAGCGCTTTCTGTTTCCTTTCTGATAACCGACAGCACTTCATCATTGGTTGAATTATAGCTGATCTGGTCTTTCAGTTCAACGGTGCTGAATATAGAGGCAAGCCTTGCATTGGGATCGATTTCTTCGAAAGACTCCCCGAAAAGGGTGACAAAATCACGGTCGGTTGCCTGCTGCTTATCGTATGCCCTTTGCAAAGCCTGCTGGAATATTGGATTGACGCTGTTGGGCCCCGCCAGCGCTTTGATCATGTCGCCGACTGAAATCTCCAGCACCACGTTCATCCCACCCCTGAGGTCCAGCCCCAGGTTAAGCTCCCGCTCTTTTACATCCTTGAATGTATATTTTCTCACCAGGATATTATAAACCACCTCGCTGGTCATTGAGTCCAGATAATACGACTCCCTGGCCTTGAATAACGAATCCAGGTAAAATGTTTTCAGAATCGCATCGCCCTGCGCCAGCTTTTCAGCCTGCCTGACAGCATCCTCGCTCCTGGCGTACTTCCTGGCATTCCGTTCTACTTTCGTGCTGAAAAAAGTAAATGATAACTGGAAAAGACAAACCAATGCAAATGCAATCGCAAAAACCTTGATAGCTCCCTTACTTTGCATGTTTTCAGAATTTTATGATTGTTTACTCTGTTTTTTGGAGGGTGCAAAATTAGAATAATATTTGGTATTTACCAATTGGCGGCTAAAATTTATTCCCCTGCTAAACCAACCACTCCGAAATAGAATCATTTAATACCAATCTATCAAATATATAAAATTTATTAATAGTTAATATATTAATATTCAATGTAATGAAAATCCAACTCAATTACATTATGAAAAATTATTAAACTTAACTCATTCAAATCTTAAATTTTAAATCATAGTTCTTAAATTATATTATCTTTGCCCGAATTTTCCATTTAATTTCACTTTATCATGAAAGTCAAATATTTAGATCTTATTGAGCAGACATTCGATTTTCCTACCAGCGAATTTGATGTCATTGATGATGAACTCCATTTTCACGACATTCCGCTGATGGATATTATCAAGCAATACGGAACGCCGCTGCGGATCAGTTATCTGCCCAGGATAAGCGAACAGATACAGAAGGCTAAGAGGTGGTTTAACGTAGCGATAGCCAAAGCCGATTACAATGGATCTTATACTTATTGCTACTGCACCAAGAGCTCGCATTTTTCTTTCGTTCTGGAAGAAGCAATGAAGAATGATATCCATATTGAAACTTCTTCTGCCTTTGATATCCATTTGGTGGACCGGTTGATTGATGACGGCCTTATCGACAAAGAAACCTACATTATCTGCAACGGCTTCAAGCGACCCAAATACATCGCCAACATCATCAGCCTTATCAACAGGGGTTATTCCAATACTATGCCGGTGCTTGACAATATCTTTGAGCTCGACAAATTCTCCAAGGGGATCCGGAAGAAGATCAAGCTTGGCATACGGATCGCCTCTGAGGAAGAACCAAAATTTGAGTTTTATACCTCCAGGCTGGGGATCCGTTATAATGATATTATACCCTATTACCAGGGAAAGATTAAAAATAACAGCAGGTTTGAGTTGAAGATGCTCCATTTCTTTATCAATACGGGCATTCGTGATACGGCATATTACTGGAATGAGCTGAGCAAATGTGTGAATGTCTATTGTGAATTAAAAAAGATATGCCCTGAGCTCGATTCAATGAATATCGGCGGCGGTTTCCCTGTCAAGAACTCCCTTTCCTTCGATTATGATTATGAATACATGGCCGAGGAGATCATCGCGCAGATCAAAAACATCTGTAACCAGAACAATGTGCCCGAGCCAGATATTTTTACCGAGTTTGGATCATTCACGGTTGGGGAAAGCGGTGCTGTGCTGTATTCCATCATTGACCAGAAGCGCCAGAACGACCGCGAAAGCTGGAACATGATCGACAGCTCCTTTATGACCACCCTGCCCGATACCTGGGCGCTGAACCAGCGCTTCATCCTGCTGGCCGTCAATAACTGGGATTTTGAATACGAGCGCGTTTTCCTCGGAGGGCTGACCTGCGACAGCATGGATTATTACAACTCCGAAGCCCATGCCAACGCCATCTTTCTTCCCAAATTAAAAACAGGAGTCCCGCAGTATATAGGCCTATTCCATACGGGAGCCTACCAGGAATCGATCGGTGGTTACGGCGGCATACAGCACTGCCTGATCCCGGCGCCCAAACATATTATCATTGACCGGGACGAGGACGGGGAATACTTCACCAAACTTTTCGCCAAAGAGCAAAGCTATAAATCGATGATGAAAATCCTCGGATATTGATTCCTTTTAGAAAATAGCTTATTTTAGTGCTATAAATTGATAAATCCAGAAGAAATGGCTTTGAATTTTGGTGGAATTCCTGATGAACTTGCTGATTATCAAAAATCTCCGATTGTAATCCTGCCGGTACCTTATGATGAGACCAGCACCTGGGTAAAGGGTGCCGACAAGGGTCCCGATGCGATCCTGCATGCCTCGGCCAATATGGAACTGTATGATATCGATACCGATTCGGAGGTCTACCTGAAGGGTATTCATACGGCTGCTCCCGTTACGGAAAAATCATCGCCCGATGCCATGGTGGCAGCGGTCAGGCAGAAGGTGAAAGGTTATCTTAATGACCAAAAGTTTGTTGTAACACTAGGTGGGGAGCATTCTGTGACCATTGGCGCTGTCGATGCTTACGCTGCACATTACCCCGGATTGAGCGTGCTGCAGATCGATGCCCATACCGACCTCCGACCCGAGTACGAAGGCTCCCGCTTTAACCACGCTAGCGTCATGGCACGGGTACGGGAATGGTGCCCCTATGTCCAGGTAGGCATCCGAAGCATGGATGTGGTGGAAAAACCATTCCTGGAAAATGACCGTATTTTTTTCGCACGGGATATCGTGGGTGCTGCACCCGGATGGATCGATGAAGTGATCGAAAAGCTGAACTACGATATATACGTGACCATCGACCTCGATGGGTTTGACCCTTCCATCCTTCCGGCTACAGGTACGCCTGAACCGGGCGGACTGCTTTACTATGATGTCATACACCTGCTTCGGAAGCTGATCGTTAAGAAAAACCTGGTCGGTTTCGATGTGGTCGAGTTATGCCCGATGGAAGATAATAAAGCGTCTGATTTCCTGGCAACTAAACTAATCTACCAGATTCTGAGTTATCAGTTTTGTATAAAGAAGTAATAACGAAATGTTTGATTGATCATATATCTGAATGAACCGGATTGTGAATAAAAGGCTGATCCAAGTTATGTAAATTTTAATTACCACTAATATATGGAAAAGAAAGATTTGTTGAAAGAGACCATTGAACACATTGATATTAAGGCTTTTGATTCAGCGCCAATCATTGACGCAATGCGGAAAATGTCGTTCACCTCGCGGGATACCGCCTCCGCGGCTGATATTTTGCAACGAATGATCAACGACCGGGATTGCTCCATTATCCTCACCCTTGCCGGCAGCACCAGCGCCGGCGGCTGTATGCAGGTTTATGTCGACATGGTAAAGCATAACATGGTCGACGCCATCGTGGCAACCGGCGCCTCAATCGTCGATATGGACTTTTTTGAAGCCCTCGGTTTTAAACACTACAAAGGAACTCCATTCATTAACGACATCCTGCTGCGAAGCCATTACATCGACAGGATCTATGATACTTATATTGATGAGGAAGAGTTGCAGCACTGCGACATGACCATCGGCAAAATTGCCGATTCATTGGAGCCGAGGCCTTATTCATCCAGGGAATTCATCTATGAAATGGGCAAATACCTGGTGGAGCATTCCGTGAAGAAGGATTCGTTGGTACAGGTATGCTATGAACATGACGTGCCCATCTTTTGCCCTGCCTTTTCCGACAGCAGCGCCGGTTTTGGCCTGGTCAAGCACCAGTGGGACAATCCCGGCAAGCACCTCAGTATCGATTCGGTGAAGGATTTCCTGGAACTGACACAGATCAAGATGGCAGCCAAAACCACTGGGCTGTTTATGATCGGTGGCGGCGTTCCCAAGAATTTCGTACAGGATACTGTCATTTGCGCCGAGATCCTCGGTGAAGATGTGCCCATGCACCAGTATGCCTTGCAGATCACCGTGGCCGATGCGCGCGATGGCGCTTGTTCCAGCTCAACGCTGAAAGAGGCCTCTTCGTGGGGGAAAGTGGATACGGTCTACGAACAGATGGTCTATGCAGAAGCCACATCCGTCCTGCCACTCATAGTAAGTTATGCCTACCACCGGGGAGACTGGAAGAACAGGCAGAAATTCCGCTGGGGGAAAATCTTCAAAAAATAAGTAACCAGGGATTACACTTTATAGGTCATCCATTTCCATAATTCTCTGTAGCTGGCCTTCTTGCCATACATCAGGATACCGGTACGGTAGATTTTTGCTGCTATCCAGGTAGTAGCCAGGAATCCCAGGATCAGGAGGATCATACTTGGTAATAGTTCAGTATAGATGTTAACCCCGAATGGTATCCGGATCATCATGATGATCGGAGATGTCAGCGGGATGATCGAAAGCCAGTATGCTACATTGCCGTTCGGGTTATTCAGCACAAACGACACCCCGATGATCAGGGAGAAAATGAGCGGGATCGTCACCGGCAGCATAAACTGCTGGGTGTCGGCTTCATTATCGACAGCCGAGCCGATAGCGGCAAACATTGCGGCATATAAGAGGTAACCTCCTATAAAGTAGAAAAGGAAAGCGAAAATGATAATGCCATAATTGATGGAGAAGAAGACATCAAGGATCTGGCTGATATTTTCATCGGAACTCAGGGCGCTCAGCCCATCTTTGGTATCGGGCATCCCCATCTGGTCGGTGGAAAAGAGCTGCCCGGAGCTGGTTATGGGCTGTTCTCCCATCTTGTAACTGGTGACCTGGTCGGCATAAATGGCTGTAAATGCAGTAATGATCCCAAGCGTAAGCAATATCCATAGTAAGAACTGGGTAAGCCCCACCAAAGCCAACCCGATGATTTTTCCCAGCATGAGCTGGATCGGCCTCACCGATGATACAATGACCTCGATGATGCGGCTGGTTTTCTCTTCGATCACCCCCCGCATAACCTGGGCGCCGTACATGAAAATAAAGAAATAGATCAGCATACCACCGATAAACCCGAGGGCCCAGCTCACTTCTGTGTAGGATTTCTTACTGGTCCGGATATCCTCTACAACCAGGCTTATATTTGATTTTACGGCGGCAAGTGTCTGCGCATCGATCCCATATACATCTTCCAGCTTTTTATTTTCCAGTATCTTGTTGGCGGCTTCCTGCAACTGCATCTTAAGGTTCAGACCCGGATTTTTATATGTATACAGAAAGAAAGCATTGGGTGTGGAATAGGAAGGCTTTGGAATGTAAAGAATACCGAAATGCTCGCTGCCGGCCAGGTTTTCTTTGGCGGTTTGCAGGTCATCGGAAATATAAACGTACTTCACATCCGCCGTTTCGTTGAATTGCTCAAAGAATAATCCCGTTTCATCCAATACTTCTATCGTTTTGATCCCGTCTGAACGCGTTGCCAATAATAAAGGGACGATCCAGACGGATGCCATCAGGATAGGGCCCAGGAAGGTCATGATCACGAATGATTTCTTCTTAACCCTGGTAAGGTATTCCCTTTGAATGATCAGCCTGATCTTTCTCATTTTTCTGCAGCATTAACGGTGGCAATGAAAACGTCGTTCATGGTCGGTAAAATTTCCCGGAAGCTGTGCACTTCCGACTTTTCGATCAGGTGTGACAGGAGTTCGTTGGGCTTGTGGTTGACCGGTACCTTGATTTTTACCAGTATGTGAGCACCTGACGGCTTGCTTTCCAGCAATTGGAATCCATGGGGAAGGGCCAGCTCTGAGCCGGGCCGGGAGATCTCGGCCTCGTATGTCTCGGTGCGCTGATTTTTTCTGATCTCCATCACATTGCCTTCCAGTATTTTCCGGGAACGGTTGATCAGTGCTATGCTGTCGCATAGTTCCTCGACCGAAGACATATTATGGGTGGAGAAGATGATGGTCGAGCCGTTGTCGCGCAGCGCCAGGATTTCCTTTTTCAGCAGGTTGACATTAATCGGGTCGAAACCGCTGAAAGGCTCATCAAAGATCAACAGTTTGGGTTTGTGGATCACAGTAATGATGAACTGCACTTTTTGCTGCATCCCTTTGGATAGTTCTTCCACTTTCCTGTTCCACCAGGAAATAAGTTCAAATTTCTCAAACCATTCTTTCAGTTGTCGGATCGTTTCCTGGCGGCTCATGCCCTTGAGCTGGGCCAGGTAGAGAGCCTGTTCGCCGACCTTCATTTTCTTGTACAACCCTCGTTCTTCCGGCAGGTATCCGATCATTGAAATATCTTCCGGCCGTATTTGCCGGCCGTTGAACAGGATGGTGCCCTCATCGGGCGCGGTGATCATGTTGATGATCCGGATCAGGGTGGTTTTCCCGGCGCCGTTGGGACCCAGCAGGCCGAAGATGCTTTGCTCGGGCACCGATATGGAGACCTCTTCGAGCGCCGTATGGCCTGCAAAACGTTTGGTGACTCTTTCAGCCTGGATCAGGTTCACTGGAAAATCCCTTTCATTCTTTCAAAAAAACTCTTGTCCTTTTTTCCGGGATGGGGTTTGAAATTTTCAGAATCCCTGAAACTTTCAAGGATCTGTTCTTCTTCCCTTGTCAGGTTCCTCGGGGTCCAGACATTGAGGTTGACCAGCAGGTCGCCGCGGCCGAAACCGTTGATGTCGGGCAGTCCTTTGCCTTTCAGGCGCAGGATTTTCCCGCTCTGGGTGCCGGGCTCGACTTTGATCCTGGCTTTCCCGTCCAGGGTGGGAATATCTACCGTGGAGCCAAGCGCAGCATCGGGAATGCTGATGAAATGCTCGTAGATCAGGTTATT
>JAHYJL010000044.1 GCA_019429045.1 Bacteroidales bacterium | reverse complement strand
CCTGTTGATCCTGATCGTCATTGCCGTGCTCGTTTTCCTTGCCGGCCGGCTGCGCTTCACCGAATATATCTTCAAAGTCGTACCCGCCAATGAAAAAGTCGAGCAATTCTCCCGCCTGTTCAGCCATTCTGCATTCTCCGACCAGCTCGTCGTATATATCACCGCTGCCGGCGACGCCAACGACTCTCCCGAAGAGATGATCCGTTACGGCCGGGAATGGACCGATTCGGTCAGGATGCAACTGATACCGGCCTATGTCAGTGCGATCCGTTTTGATGTGACCGATACTGCCGCCCGCCGGGTTTACGACGAATTTTACGACAATCTTCCGGTTTTTTTGGACGAAGAAGATTTCCGGAGGATGGAGTCCCTCACCGACCCGGAACACCTCCGCGAGGCCATGCGGAAAAACTACCGCTCCCTGATGACACCGGCCGGGTTTTCGATGAAGGATTACATCACCCGTGATCCGCTCGGGCTCACTGCGCCCGCCCTGGAAAAACTCAAAGCGCTGCAGGAAGACGACAGCTACCGCATTTACAAGGGATATCTTTTTTCCGCCGACCTGAAGCACCTGATGATCTTCCTGAAACCTGCCCACCCGGGGACGGAGACCCGGGAGAATGCCATCATGCTCCAAAAGCTTGAAGAGATCTCAGAAAATCTTACGGCAAGCCACTCCCCTGCCATTAAAACCGGATGGTTCGGCACCGCTGCCGTATCGGTCGGCAATGCCAGCCAGATACAACACGACATTTTCCTCACCGTCGGCCTGGCCATGATCTTCCTCTTCCTTTTCATCACCATTTACTTCCGCAATGGCCTGGTTTTCCTGGCGATATTCCTGCCGGCAGTCCTGGGGGGCACATTCTCCCTGGCGATGCTGTTCCTGTTCAAAGGCGAAATATCGGCTATCTCACTGGGATTCGGGGCAGTACTGCTGGGCATTTCCATCGACTATGCCCTGCACTTTCTGAATCATATCCGGGATGAAGGGGATGTGCGCACCACCTTACGCGATCTGTCGAAACCCATCATCCTCAGCAGCCTCACCACGGCAGGCGCATTTTTCAGTTTGCTGCTCGTGCGGTCGGAGGCCATCCGCGACCTGGGCTTCTTCGCCGGGTGCAGTGCGCTGGGCGCAGCCGTCTTTACCCTGGTCATCCTCCCGCAATTTGCACACCTCTTTACCCGGAAATTGCCCCGGTACAGCTTTATCTCCAATGGAATCAGAAAACTGGCCTCTTCGAAGCTTGAAAATAAGCGATACCTCAGATGGGGGATATTTCTGGTCACCATCATCCTCATTTTCTTCGCCGGAAAAGTTAAGTTTGAAAGCGATATGAGCCGGATGAGCTTTGTGAGCGTCGAACTGCAGGAAAACGAAGCGGTGCTTGACCGGATCAGCGAATTCACCCTGCGCTCCATATATGTCATGTCGTCAGGAAAAGACCTCGACGAGGCCATCCGGAGCAAAGAAAAACTGCAGACCGAAATCAATCACCTGATGGAAGAGGGCCTGGTGAAAAAAGAGTTTTCAGCCGTAAAACTGCTTGTTCCTGAAACGGTTCAGCAGGAACGGATCGCCCGCTGGAATGAATTCTGGCGACCCAGGAAAGAAATGGTGAAAAACGTGATCGAACAGGAGGCCGCGGCGCTGGGATTCAAACAAAATACATTTAATGATTTCTATACCTGGCTCGACCGGGAATTTGAACCCAAAGCCATCAGTGAATTTGAAATCCTTGGCAAGACCATCCTGGAGCCCTTCCTGATCACCGACAGCAACCTGACGGCTGTCGTTACTATCCTGAAAGTACGGCAGGAGGATAAACCGGCCGTTTACGACCGGTTGGAAAATCAAGACAATATCTTTGTGTTCGATAAGCAATTTCTGACCAGTACCTTCATCCGTCTCCTCAGCGAGGATTTCAACCGGCTGGTTATCCTGTCGCTGACGCTGGTCTTCCTGATACTGTTGCTCTCCTTCGGTCGGATCGAACTGGCCATCATCACCTTTATCCCGTTGTTTATCAGTTGGATATGGACACTCGGGCTGATGGCGCTATTGGGCATTAAACTGAATATCTTCAATATTGTCATCACCTCCTTTGTCTTTGGCCTGGGCATCGACTACGGCATTTTCACCATGCAGGGGCTGCTGCAGCAATACCAGTACGGCCGGAATACGCTTCATTCCTACCGGGCCTCCATCATCCTGGCAGCATTGACAACCCTGGTCGGGTTGGGAGCGCTCATTTTCGCCCGCCACCCGGCTATGAATTCCATGGCACAGGCAGCCATCGTCGGGGTATTCTCCGTCTGGCTCATCACCTGGGTAATGGTTCCAATCCTCTTCCGGTGGCTCGTCTATATGAAAGAACGCAAAAGGCCCTTCCCCGTGACTTTCCTCGATTTCTACTTTTCCATCCAGTCATTGTTGATCTTTATTACCGGAAGCATTCTGCTGCTGATTTATGGTATCATTGTATTCAAGTTACTGCGGATAAAAAAGGGCATTTTAAAGAACTGGTTCCATTATGGAATGATGATCTCCACGCGGGGGTTGATCTATTCCAATTTCATCTCATCTAAAGTCATCATCAATCGTGACCCGGAAGATCTGAAAAAACCGGCGGTGCTTATTGCCAATCATCAATCGCATATCGATATCGCCCTGATGCTGATGTTACACCCAAAACTGCTGGAACTGACCAACGACCGCGTCCAGGGGAACAGGCTTTACGGACCGTTGGTGCGTATGGCGGAATTTTTCGCCGTATCGGAGGGGATGGAGTCCCTGGCACCCAAACTCCGTAAAAATATCGAACAGGGTTATTCCGTGATGATCTTCCCGGAAGGCACCCGGTCGCCCGACGGAAGGGTCCAGCGATTCCACAAAGGAGCGTTCTACCTGGCCAGGGAACTGCAAATTGATATTCTGCCAGTTATTATCCATGGTTCGGGACATGCCTATTCCAAAGGAGAGTATTTCCTCCGGGTTGGAAAAGCGACCATCAAATTCCTGCCCAGGATAAGTTATAATGATGACCGTTTTGGTGAAGACCTGCTGGATGTATCCAGAAATATCAGGCGATACATGGCAAATGAGTACCGGGAAATAGCTCAAATGGCTGAAACCCCGGATTATTTCAAAAGCAGGCTGGTTAAAAACTATATCTACCGCGGCCCTGTGCTGGAATGGTACCTCCGGATCAAACTCAGGCTTGAGAATAATTATACACTCTTCCACGAACATCTTCCAAAAGAAGGGCATATCACCGACATTGGCTGCGGCTATGGCTTTATGGCATACATGCTGACCTTCCTCTCATCCGGAAGGAAAATCACCGGCATTGATTATGACATGAATAAGATCGAAACAGCCAACCATTGTCCCGCCAAAACCGACAGGCTGCATTTCATCTGCGGCGATGTGCTGGAAATGACCCTGCCGAAAAGCCGCGCCTTTATCCTGGCCGATGTACTGCATTATTTCCCTGAGGAAGAACAGGAAAGATTGCTGATCCGTTGTATCGATAACCTGGAAGACGGCGGTGTAATCATGATCCGCGACGCCGACCGGAAAATGAAAGGGAAGCATCTCGGGACAAAAATATCGGAGTTTTTCAGCACGCGGATTGGCTTCAACCAGACCCGGAAAGGAAGCAGGCAATTGTATTTCACCAGCAGGGAAAAGATACTGGATATCATGGAAAGGAAAGGCATGAAAGTCACCATCATTGACGAAACAAAGATGACTTCCAACCTGGTGTACATCTGCCAGAGAAAAGAGAAAAGATAAAAGATAAAAGAGAAAAACTTTAAACTATAAACTTTTCACTCAACTTTGAACTTTGAACTTTGAACTTTGAACTAATTATTGTTGGTGGCGGCCTCGGGGGCCTGGTGAGCGGGATCATCCTTGCGAAGGAGGGATATTCTGTCTGCATTCTGGAGAAAAACCACCAGGCTGGCGGAAACCTGCAAACTTTCACTCGTGATGGACATAAGTTCAACACCGGGCTGCATTATATCGGCAGCATGGACGAAGGGCAGACGCTGCACCGCTTTTTCAAATACCTCGGGATCGCAGACAAGGTCCCGTTGAAAAAGATGGACGATGCAGGCTATGACAGGATCACGGTCGGTGAAGACGATACTGTATACCGGCATGCCATGGGCTGGGAAAATTTCAGCGAAACGCTGATCCGGCAGTTCCCGGAGGAAAGAGAAGCCATATCACACTATGTGGATAGTATAAGTGAAGCGATAAAAAGCATCCCGCTGTATGATCTCGAAAATGCTTTTTCCTATCACCTGGAACCCCATCAGCTCAACCTATGTACCATGGCATTTCTTCGCTCACTCACTAAAGATGAGCGATTACAGTCCATTCTGGCAGGGGCTAACAGCATTTACCACGGGGCGGCCATGCGCACCCCCTTTTACCTGCATGCCTGCATCCGCAACTCCTTTGTGAACAGCGCCTGGCGCATCAGCGGCGGAAGCGACAAACTGGCCGGTGCATTGCTCGAAGCCTTCACCGATGCCGGCGGAACCCTTATCACCGATGCACAGGTCGACCGGTTTGAGTTCGATGGAGATAAAATCTCTGCGGCATGGTTGAAGGATGGACGAAGGTTCGCCGGGAAGCATTTTATTTCCAGCCTGCACCCCGCGGTAACCCTGCAAATGGTCCCTCCCGACCGCATCCGCCGGGCCTTCCGGCAGCGCATCGAAAGCCTTGAAAACACAGCCGGTTTTTTCACCCTTTACCTGGTTTTCAAAAAGGATTTCTTCCCATATCTTAATTATAATCACTTTCATTATTACAGTGACGATTATTTCCGGGATTTGCTGCCGGATGATCAATGGCCGCATACTTACCTGGTCTATACGCCGTTTTATGAAGAAAGCCCTGGTTTTATTCCGACTGCCAGCATACTGACGTTCATGGGATACGATGACTATAAGCAATGGGACGGGCTGGCGCCGGATCAGCGGGGGCAGGATTATTATGATTTCCGTGAGATGGCATCTCAACGGTTGCTGAATGCCGTGGAAAAGAGATACCCCGGGATCAGGAACGGGATAGAAAAGTATTTTGTTTCCACACCGCTGACTTTCACCGACTTCACGGGAACACCGCAGGGGAGCGGTTACGGTATCCTGAAGGATTGTAAAAACCCCGCCAGGGCCATCGTCCTGCCGCGGACCAAGATACCCAATCTCTTTTTCACCGGGCAGAACCTCAACATCCACGGCGTCCTGGGCACCACGATTAATGCCGTAATCACCTGTGCAGAATTCACCGGGTTCAGATACCTTGTCAATAAGATCATCCATGCTTAAGAAAAGGGTCATACGGATAATGATCCGGGTAGCAGTGATTCTGACTGTGCTCTTCCTGGCTTTATGGGTGTTTTACCGGTTCAGCACGGTCGTGCGTGAACCTGAGATCCCGGCGGGCGAAAAGAAGGAGTTGGTCCGGATCGCATTGAATGACAGCAGTTTTGTATGCGAAAACGGGTGGTTGCGGAAAAGCCGGGAGGGCTGGTGGGAGATGTACCTGGAAGGATCCCCGTATGAGATTGGCTTTGCGCACGGCCTGCTGACCGAAGAGCTGATGGCCTGGCAGGAAAAAGCCTTCACCGAAAAACTGGCCGAGTTCCTTCCTACAAGATTCTACCAGCGCTTCATGCTAACCTTTGTCAGGTTTTTCAACAGGAACCTCGACCGCCACGTGCAACCGGAATACCGGAAAGAGATTTTCGGGATATCCCGCTCAGCGCCCCCGGAGTATGATTTCATCGGGCCGGCCTATGCGCGCATGCTGAACTACCATGCAGCGCACGATATCGGCCACGCTGTCCAGAATATGAACCTGGTGGCCTGCACCGCTTTCGGGGCCTGGGATGACGTCACCGCTGACAGTTGCCTGCTGATCGGAAGGAATTTCGACTTCTATATCAATGATGATTTTGCTGAAAACAAAATCCTGTGTTTTATGAGACCTGACAGCGGTTACAGCTTTGTCTCCGTTACCTGGGCGGGCTTTGCCGGGGTGGTCAGCGGCATGAACGAAAAAGGCCTGACCGTCACGCTGAATGCAGCCAAATCATCGATCCCTCTGGGCGCTAAAACACCCGTGTCGCTGCTGGCCCGGGAGATCCTGCAATACGCGGCGAACATCGATGAAGCCATCGCCATTGTCCGCTCACGCGAAACCTTTGTCGCCGAATCATTCCTGATCGGATCGGCCATCGACCGAAAAGTAGTCGTCATTGAAAAAATGCCGGATAAAATGGCCATCTTTGATCCGGGTGAAAACCATATTCTCCTCACCAACCATTTCCAATCTGAAACATTCCTGTATCACCCCCTGAATGTTGAAAATATGGAAAATGGCATCTCGACCAGCCGTCTGGAAAGATTACGGGAACTGGTGGAGGAACATCCCGCTATGACAGTTGAAGATGCCGTTACCATCCTGCGCGATGACCGGGGCACCGGCGGCAAAGCGCTTGAAAGGGGCGATGAAAGAGCCATCAACCAGTACATCGCCCATCATGCCATCATCTTTCATCCTGAATCTAAAACCCTGTGGGTTTCCAACCCTCCCTGGCAGCTCGGCGCCTTCCACGGATATCATTTCGATCGCGTCTTTCTTAACGGAATGAATGGCATACATTTACATCCGCTGTATGATGGGGAGCAGACTGTGGATGCTTATAAAAGATAGTCATTTGCTCGCTTCGCTCGCGACATTAATAGACATTGATGGACATTATTAAAATATCTATTTTTGTACATCGCAATAATCCAAAAAATGAACCGAACGACAGTGCAGATTATCTGCCTGGTGCTGCTGATCGGCTTGATTTACACGGGTTGTAAGCATGAACCGGACGAGCTTGACCCCGGCCCTGATCCTGATCCTACCGATCATCCCTGTGATCCCGATACCATATATTTTGAGATGGATGTGCTGCCAATCCTCTTGTCATCGTGCGCAAAATCGGGGTGCCATGATGCCACCGCCCAGGATGGCGTCCGGCTCGACAGCTACAACGCTGTGATGAGCTCAAGCGTGGTAAGGCCGGGAAGACCCGACGACAGCGACCTCTATGAAGTGGTCACCGAAAACGATCCGGACAAGATCATGCCGCCTCCCCCGAACGCTCCGCTCGACCAGGCACAACAGGAGATCATCCGCAAATGGATCACCCAGGGGGCACAAAACCTGTTTTGCGATGACCTTTGCGATACGGTAAACGTCACTTTTTCGGGCACCATCTGGCCGCAGATCATCCAGGCAAACTGTTTCGGATGCCATAACGGCGCCGGCGCTTCCGGAGGCGTGCGGCTTGAAAACCACAGCCATATCGCAGCAGCAGCCGCGATACCCGCCGGACAGTTTGGAAGCCTCTGGGGCGTCGTCAATCACGCTGCCGGAAATTCACCCATGCCCCAAAACCAGGATAAACTGTCAGACTGTAAAATAACCCAGATCAGAAAATGGATTGATGACGGATCACCGGATAATTAGTTTTGAGTTTTGAATTATTGCTTAACAATTTAACAGTTTAACAATATACCACTGTCGTTTTGAAGAAATTAGTAGTACTATCCCTAATTATACTCGCCGGTTGCTATTATGACAACGAAGAGGAGCTGTATCCGAACCAGAACACCGGATGCGATACAAGCAACGTCACTTTCGCCGGCACGGTGCTGCCGGTGATCGATGCCAACTGCAAAACATGCCACAGCGGCGGATTTCCGCAGGGAAATGTGAGGCTGGAAGATTATGCTTCTATTTCTGCAGCAGGGAAAATTCCTGCCGGCCAATATGGAAGCCTCTATGGTGTGATCAGCCATGCTTCCGGCAATTCTCCCATGCCCAAAAGCGGTAATAAGCTGCCGGATTGCACGATAAAACAAATCAAAGCCTGGATCGATGCAGGCACGCCGAATAATTAGTTTTGAACCACCCCCACCCCTGTATCCCCTCCCCCAATTGGGGGAGGGGACAGAGGGAAGGGGGCAAACAATAGAACAATAGAACAATAAAAAGTATTCCCATGAAAAAACTCCTGATCATTCTGCTGGTGCTGCTGGTAGTGGCTGCCGCGGCGGCTTTTTACGTGTATAAGTACATTTACAACAAGCCTCATCCCGATTTTGAACAAGTGGAGTCTGAGCTCTCCGTACGGGCCAAACGGCTCTGGACCGATTACTCGATGAATAAAGAGATCGCCGATGGAAATTACACCGACAAAATGCTTGAGATCGAAGGCACGATCATGCGGGTGGAAGAGGTGGACGATATGGTGATCGTCGTTTTCGCTTTCCGTCACGGCGATTTCGGTGACGAAGGCATCCGCGTAACCATGCTCCCGCAGTTCCACCAGGCGGCGAAAGGAATAGATCCCTTTAAACCTGTCAAAATCAAGGGGCTTTGCACCGGGTACAACGGCATCGATGTCATCGTTGAAAACGGATCGATCGTCGGTTCCCAATGATATCATCTTAGCCTAATTCTTTCCCCATGAAACCAGGATTATACATACTTGGCATATTATTATTTTTCTGCCTCCATTCCCGCTCACAGGACCTGATGGACCTGTTCGGCGAAGAAGAGCCTAAAACCGAATATGCTTACGCTACCTTCAAAGCCTCCCGAATCATCAACGGGCAATCCATGGAACTTCCGCCAAAAGGGGCGCTGAATTTTGTCATATCCCATCATTTTGGAAAGGTCAACTCCGGCTGGTATGAATGGTTTGGCCTCGACCAGGCCAATATACGGTTCGGGTTTGAATATGGCCTCACCGACTGGCTGGCCATCGGCGTGGGAAGAAGCTCTGTGAGAAAAACCTATGACGGCTCCATCAAAGCCAAGCTCCTCAGGCAAAGTTCTGGCGCCCGCAATATGCCTGTCACCATGACATACTTTACCAATGTGGCCATTACTTCCTTGAAATGGCAGTACCCCGAACGGACCAATTATTTCACATCGCGGATGGAATACCTGCATCAGTTGCTGATTGCACGGAAATTCGGATCGGCCGTTTCAGTGCAGATCATGCCCACATACATCCACCGAAACCTGGTGGAAACGATCGAAGATCAGAACGATGTCTTTGCCATCGGGGCGGGTGGACGGGTCAAGATCACAAACCGGCTGGCTGTTACCGGGGAGTATTACTATCTTCTTCCAGGAAAAACAGCCGACGATTATCGTAATTCTTTCTCCATCGGCATCGACCTTGAAACAGGCGGACATGTATTCCAGATATACCTGACCAATTCCCAGGGACTGATCGAAGAACAGTTTATCGCCAACACCACAGGCGAATGGTTCAAAGGCGATATCCATATCGGGTTCAATGTTAATCGCACTTTTCAGATCGTGAAGCAGAAATAGTGATATGTTTCGAGTTTCTGGTTTCGTGAAACAAGAAACAAGAAACAAGAAACAAGTACAATGCAAGAAAACCATCACCTCGCCAGCCTTCTGAACAAAGACCTCGGGATCGATGAAGAATCCATGATGATCCCGGTAAGCGGTATCGACAGCAAAATGATCCGCAAGAAACTGGCGTTGGTCATATCCCATCTTCTTCAAAATAATTTTGAAAGATTAGTGCAGGCGATGTACAGGCTGGATGTACCGGAATCAAAATTCCACCGGGTTTTGCATGAAGTAGATCCGCAACAAATCCTCTTTGCACTGGCAGATCTTGTTATCGAAAGGGAAATGCAGAAAGTGAAAACGAGGATCATGTATAAAAGAAAAGAGTTGTAAATTGTGACGATGGAAAACATTGAAACCGGTACCATTCTTTTTGCCTTCGGCCTGACACTCTTCGCCGGCCTCTCCACCGGTATCGGCAGCGCTCTCGCTTTTTTCACCAAACACACCAACACAAAATTCCTGTCCGTTTCGCTCGGTTTTTCAGCCGGTGTGATGATCTACGTCGCTTTTGTTGAGATTTTCGCAAAAGCCAGGAACGAATTGGAATTGGTGTATGGCGGCAGGGATGGCTTGCTATACACCACCCTGGCATTTTTCGCCGGTGTGGCATTGATCGCTATTATCGACAAGCTGGTTCCCTCCATGGAAAATCCGCATGAGATCAAAAGGGTGGAAGATATCCACCGGAAACCAAATTCCGACAAAGATCCTAAACTGATGCGGATGGGCGTTTTCACCGCCATTGCCATTGCCATTCATAATTTTCCGGAAGGACTGGCCACCTTCACCGCGGCATTGACCTCTCCTGAACTCGGGATTGCCATTGCCGTAGCCATCGCTATCCATAATATCCCCGAAGGAATAGCCGTTTCCGTACCTGTTTATCACGCCACCGGAAGTAAACGCAAGGCTTTCTGGCTATCGTTTTCCTCCGGTCTGGCCGAACCGGTCGGCGCCCTGGTAGGCTATCTTTTACTGATGCCTTTCATGGGACCGCTAATGTTCGGCATTCTTTTTGCCAGTGTCGCCGGCATCATGGTGTTCATCAGCCTGGACGAACTCCTCCCATCCGCTGAAAAATACGGCGAACACCATCTTTCCATTTATGGCATGATCGCCGGCATGGCCATCATGGCCATAAGTCTCCTGCTTTTTGCCTGATGAATATTCAGGTTTATTTGGAATTATTCTAAATTAAAAAAACAGGTGTAACCTTTTCATGCTAAATCAGATAAATATCATTGCTAGGAATTAAGAAATTTTAGCCTGAGAATTATTGTTCAATAATCGCTCTAACATCTGATTACCATGAAAAATTTTACGAAAATTTTCGTTCTGCTGAGTATCTTTATATTCAGCAACTGCATTGTGTTTGCCCAAACTGCAAAGAAAACAGATAATTGGGTAAATAATGGCTTCACCCTGCTTTCTGAAAGCAGAAGCTATGTTACAATCAGCTATTCTTTGACTGAATTTGTTTTTGAAGAGGTTATCACTGAAGGGATGCCTTCAGTAGCCATCCGAACCCCCGGGGTGTTCCTTCCCAATGAAGCAGGCGCTCCGGATCTGCCCGGAACAGGGCGGTACATTGCCATGCCGGCGGGATCATCGGCAGTTATGAGAATGACTGTGGAAAGGATCGAAATAATGAAGGATATTGACATTGCACCGGCCCCGAAAATCCCGCTGGACATTGAGCCTGATGCATTGTATCTGATTAAAGATGAAAGAATTTACTCAACTGACGCTTTCTATCCGGAAAATCCGGTCATCCTCTCCGAACCCATGCAAATACGGGGGATTGACGTTGTCATGCTTGGAATAACCCCATTCCAATATAACCCGGTGACCCGGGAACTGATCATCTACCATGACCTGCAGGTTGAAATAACCTTTGAGGGAGGTAATGGCAAAGTTGGCGACGACCGCCTGCGGAGCCGCTGGTGGGATCCGGTCATCAAGGGTGCTGTATTGAATGCCAACGCCATTCCGGAAATAGACTACCAGGTTACTCCATCCTCCTCCCGTACACCTGATTACGAGTATCTTATCATCACACCCAACCTACCTGAATTCCTGCAATGGGCCGATTCCATCAAAGTCTGGAGAACGCTCCAAGGCATTAAAACAGGTGTCGTAACCACAACCGATATCGGCGGAAACACCACTACAGCCATCAAAAATTACATCAATAACGCGTATAACACATGGGATGTCCCACCGGTAGCGGTCTTGCTCCTGGGTGACTACAGCACAGGCAGCGACGGGGTCATCTCATATTTGTATTCTCACCCCGCAGGTTATCCAAATTATGCCTCCGATAACTATTTTGCCGATGTGAACAACGACAACCTGCCCGATATCGTTTTTGCCAGGATGACCGCCAGGAACGAATCGGAACTATCGGTGATGATCACCAAGTTCCTCAATTATGAGAAATACCCGCCAACTGATGCCAGCTTTTACAATCAGCCGATCACGGCGTTGGGATGGCAAACCTCCAGGTGGTTCCAGATCTGCTCCGAAACCATCGGTGGCTACTTTAAAAATGTGCATGGCATGAACCCGGTCAGGATCAATGCCCTATATATCGGCAATCCAGGCGTGGACCCATGGTCAACCGCGACGAACACATCGACCGTGATGAATTATTTCGGCCCCAACGGACTCGGTTATATCCCCGCTACACCACAGGAGCTGGGTGGATTCACCGGTGGAACTACCACCGACGTGATCAATGCTATCAACAATGGGTCGTTCCTGCTGCAGCACAGGGACCATGGCGCCTATTCCGGATGGGGAGAACCTGCTTTTTACAGCTCCAATATTAATTACCTGAATAATGTGAATAACAAACTGCCCTTTGTTTTCTCCATAAACTGCCAGACCGGTGCATTTCACAACACATCAGAATGTTTTGCCGAAAAATTTCACCGCCATACCTATAACGGCCAGAACAGCGGCGCGTTGGGACTGATTGCGGCAACCGAGGTTTCCTATTCCTTCGTAAATGATACCTACGTCTGGGGCGTATTCGACAATATGTTCCCCGATTTCATGCCGGGTTACACAACCACCTTCCCTGCCGCATTTGCCATGCCGGCCTTCGGGAATGCCGCCGGCAAGTATTTCCTGCAACAGTCAAGCTGGCCTTATAATTCGAGCGATAAATTGGTTACCTACCGGCTGTTCCATCATCACGGGGATGCCTTTATGCCGCTTTATTATGCCATACCGCAAAACCTTGCCGTAACACATGCCGGCCAGCACACGAACGGAGACGCCTACTTTACCGTTACGGCAAATGAAGGATCGATGATCGCTCTTACCGTGAGTGGCGAAATCATCACCGTGGCAACCGGAACCGGCTCCGCTCTCCAAATTCCCGTTCCTTTCATTTATCAGGGGCAGACCATGATCGTGACCGTTACCAAGCAAAATTTTTACAGGTACTCAGCAGAGGTTAGTATCGTTGGTGACGGCATATTTGCTAATTTTTCGGCTGTGCCCAGAGTCATTACTTTTGGAGAAGGGGTTAATTTCACCGATCTTTCATTCGGAGAAATTATAACCTGGAACTGGTCCTTCCCCGGAGGCGCCCCGGCAACATATTCTGGACAAAACCCTCCGGTAATATATTATGACTCTCCTGGCGTTTATGATGTGACCCTTATCGTGAGCAACGGCACTGACAGTGACACGGACACCAAAATTGGATATATTACAGTGAATGATATCCAGTATTGTGCTTCAAACGGAAATGCCACTGTCGAATGGATTGCCTCTGTCAATATCGGTGGCCAGGTGAAAACTTCCGGATCATCGGGATCGGCCGGTTATGAAGACCATACCAACTTCGTGTTTACGCTGGAACCGGGAAATTCTTATGGCCTGACCATTACGCCGGGATACCAGGGAGCCAGCCGCTTTGAATATTACACAATTTGGATCGATTTTAATAATGACGGCGACTTCCTTGATGCAGGCGAAGAGGTATTCAACACTTCAAAGAAAAGAAACGCTGTATCGGGCACTATCAACATTCCCTCCGGCATCTCAGTAACGACAAGGATGAGAGTATCCATGAGCAGGGAAGGCCTTCCGTCGCCCTGCCAGATTTTCAGCTATGGCGAGGTGGAGGACTTTACCGTGGAGATACAGGCTCCTGTCCCCGAGCCGCCTGTCGCCGATTTTTCTACTAACCCGCTGCAGGTTACCGTCGGACAATCGGCACAGTTCACCGATCTCTCGACCAACAACCCCACCGCCTGGGCCTGGTCATTTCCCGGCGGCACACCAGCCTCCGGCACCTCCCAGAACCCTTCGGTGACCTATAATACGATCGGCACGTACGATGTATCGCTTACTGTATCCAATGAAGTGGGTCAGGATACGGAAACCAAAATTGCATATATCGAGGTGGTTGACAACCCGCCGCCACCTCCCCCTTCCTCTTACTGCGGACCCGTTAACATCAATAATAGTTCAAGCTTCATCAACCAGGTGACCATCGGCAGCGTAAGTAATACTTCGGGGAAAGGTAGCAGCGGATATTTGTATTATACCTCCCCGGTTTTCAGTTTCATGCCCGGTCAGACTTATTCCGTTTCCCTGGTACCTAACAATAACACCAATCGGAATTTCTGGCGGATCTGGATCGACTTTAACGGAGATGGTGATTTTGAGGATTCCGGCGAAACCCTTCTGACCATCAACAACAAAAAGGGTACGGCAACTGGTTCTATCAACATTCCATCGACAGCCAGCGGATCCACAAGGATGAGAATATCCATGAAAACAGGCGGGTCACAACTCCCGTGTGATGATAACTTTAACGGAGAAGTGGAAGACTATGATGTCAACTTCAATGGCGAAGGAGACATACTGGCATCTGCCGCCGGGCAGCTGCAACTGCAGGTTTACCCCAATCCCGCCCGCCACGAACTGACCATGATGGCAACCGGTAACGCACAGCCGGTCATGATCCGGATATTCAACACCCAGGGGATACAGGTTGCATCCTTTGAAATGTCATCAATGATAATGAAACTGGATCTCAATGCGTTCATTCCCGGCCTGTACTTTATTGTGGGCAATGACGGCAAAGAGGTCACTACTGAGAAATTGATCATCAGGTGATTTGTTCACATAAATGAATGAAAGCCCGCCTGAACCGCGGGCTTTTTTACTTTGTGGTCATCCCGAAACGCCGGAGGTGGAGAGGGAACTGCCAGCTAATGCACCAACAGCTTGCTAACGGCCCTATGCCCTATGCCCTCCGCCCTACGCCCATCTCCCTTCGCCCTGAGCTCAACAACGTACACCCCCGCCGGCAGCCCCGACATATCATACCGCACCACATGCTCTCCCGCCGGCAGCTTTTCATCCAGCACATTCGCCACCTGCCTGCCATGGATATCATACATCTTTAGTGTCACATGTTCTAAACCCGAAACCCGGAACCCGAAACTCGAAACTCCATTTGTCGGGTTGGGGTAGATTTGAATGTTGAGTGTTGAGTGATCCCGGCACGATCTGACAAGCCGGTAAAGATATAGCACTCATATGCACCGATATCAATACCGCCGGCCCCATATGGCCTGACTGAGCCTTCTAAATCATATGCAGGAGCATAGTACCAGTTTCCGTCAAACTCAAGCGAATCCACCCCGACATCCACACACGGACTGAATTCGTCAATACGACAGGTGTCATCAATAAATTCAGGATCTTCATCAATATTCCCATCGCCCGGCCAGCCGCCCATAATGTTTGAATAGGCTACTTCAACATTTCCGCCGTCGAGATAGATTTCTTCCGTGCCATTCCATAGAATAGAATTCAGAACGATGGCATCGGCATCCATCAGATAGATGGCTCCTCCACTGGAGTTCCATTGATTCCATGCGATGGTGTTGTTGATGACCTCAAGCGGACCGTCCAGGTTGAAATGGATGTGAATTCCTGCTCCCTCTTCGGCATAATTCCGGGTGATCACATTGTTAATGAGTCGTATACTGGAACTGTATAAACAAATTCCCCCACCCCATGATACACCTGAGGAGCTTAAATTTGCCACATTATCGGCAATCAGGTTGTTTTCCAGCAGCAGGGAAGTGTCGCAATAGGCCACCTGCATTCCGCCGCCAACACTCCCGAAATCGCTATAATTTTCATTAAAAATAATATGGTTGTCCCGGATGGTGCCCAGGCAGTTAAAGGCCTGCATACCGCCAGCTCCACCGTAAACTGAATTTGAACCACAGCTCAGTAAATTATGGGAGATCACATTGCCTGATATGGATATTTCCCTGGGATCACCGGCACCAACGCAACGAACCCCGGCTCCAACGGCTATTCCGGTTTGCGTTGATATTTCATTATGCGCTATTATATTGTCTTCGATGATACCATTGCAATAAATTAATATCCCTCCTCCTTCAGCAATATTATGCACATCTATGGTATTATTCGTAATCCGGTTATTCCTTATAATAACGGTGGCGTTGCTGTATATATCCCCTGCGCCGATTCCACCGCCGCTGCCGGAAGCATTACCTGTAATATGGTTTTCGGTGATATGATTGTGGATGATCTTTGCCCCGGCGTTGTTTATATAAATTCCTCCCGCTGCCCGGGTTTGAGGACCCGGTACCCAGGTGCCCGTGCCTCCCGTTATGGTAAACCCACAAAGCACGGAGGTGGTGTCTTCATAACTCCTGAAAAATACAACCGATCCTTCGTCGGGATTTGCATGGCTGCTGCCGTCAATGATGGTATTGTTGATGTGATTGGTGTCGCCATCCATGATGAAATGGCTTGCCACCGTGATAAGTTTACCCCTGAAGTCGATGTTTTCGATGTAGGTACCCTCGGCGACAAGGACAGTATCTCCCCAGAAGGCTGCGGCCTCGATACCGGCCTGGATGGTTGGCTGGTCGGCGGGCACGTGGATGATCTGCGCCTCTGTCACGTGAAGCGTGAGGAGTGAGGCGTGAAGCGTGAACAGGATGATGATAAGTTTTTTCATGGCATGGTCCTCCATTGGTTTTTATCAAAATTACCACACAACCAGGGGTATATCCTACCAGAAACCGGTCATTTGATGCAAGGGAGGTTGCAGCTGCGCAAATTCCAAATTCCAAGCCCCAAATTCCAAACAAATTCTAAATTCCAAGCACCAAATACCAAACAAATTCCAAGCCTCAAATTCAAAGAAATTAATAGGGAATTGATCAGAGAATGAATAGCTGTTAACCTGCTGAAGTTGTTTTGATAATTATTGATGAAAGGATATTTTTTATCTCTATCGATTCCTTGATCAACGCTTCGCAGGCGATTGCGATCTCTTGATTCTGGTTTGCATTTAAAATGATCCTTAACCAGTAGATGGTTTCCTTCGCTTCTTTCCGGCTGATTTTTAAGCGCATGTTAAAATCTTTCCGGCTCAATGACTCATTGGCTTCAATATAATTTGCCCCTATTGATCCGGATGAGCGGATCAATTGTTTCGCATCTTCATAATTAGAAATCGCTTTAGGTAAAATTTTTGTGAAGTTCCTGACATCAATCGCCAGTTTCAGTGTTCTTTCTTCAAGGTCATACATATGAATGCAAATATTAAGTTTCATATGCTTTATCCGGTTTTTTAAAAAATATACCCGGTCTTAACACGATAATTCTTGAACGAGAGAATGAAGGCTTTCTTTATAGTGCTGTAATACGCAAGTTATGACTGAAATTCAATTTAAGAATTTGTTGCTTGGAATTTGTTTGGTATTTGGTGCTTGGAATTTGGAATTTGTCTGGAATTTGGGGCTTGGAATTTGGAATTTGTCTGGTATTTGGAATTTATTTATAATCCGACGGTAGCACCCCGAACTGCTTCTTAAAGCACTCGGTGAAATAGGAAGGGTTGTTGAATCCGACATCGTAGGCTATTTCAGCGACATTGGCCGTCCGGCGGGCCAGCATCCCGGCGGCTTTGTGGAGCCGGGTGAAGCGGATGAACTCATTCGGGGAAAGATTGGCAACGGCTATCAGTTTCCGGTATAGCTGCGACCGGCTCATGGCCATTTTGTCAGCGAATTGATCCACCCCGAAACCGGGGTCGGCCAGGTGCTGATGAACGACCTCGACGGAGCGTTGCAGGAACTTCTCTTCCGAAGAAGCCATCTCTGGCCCCGGAAACTCCAATATCCCCGATAGGCCAATGCGGGACGCGTTCTTTATAAATTTCTCCGCCAGCTTCTTCCGCTGGCTGACCAGGTTCCGCACCCTCACCTGCAATTCCATGGCATCGAAAGGCTTGGTGATGAAATCATCCGCTCCCGTCTGCAGCCCCTCGATCTTGCTTTCCATCGTCACCCGCGCCGTCAGCAGGATCACCGGGATATGGCTCGTCCGCTCATCGGTCTTTAATTTCGTGCACAATTCATATCCATCCATCACCGGCATCATCACATCGCTGATCACCAGGTCGGGGATATGTTCCGTGGCTTTCTGCAGCCCCCTTTCGCCATCGCCTGCCTCGATAACCTGGTAATCATCGCCCAGGCAGTTCTTCAGATAAGCCCGCATATCGGAA
>JAHYJL010000043.1 GCA_019429045.1 Bacteroidales bacterium | reverse complement strand
TATACTGGCTGACAGGGTACACCCCTACCATGCCCCCCTGCCCCCACGCCCCCATGCCCCCATGCCCCCATGCCCCCATGCCCCCATGCCCCCATGCCCCCATGCAGTAAAACGCATTCATCCCCAGCAGGCTGACCATCAGCAGCAGGATCAGCGACAGCGCGAGGTTGGCGTCCTGGTGCGAGATGTGTTTCATCTCGATGCCGGTAAACCGGCGGATGTTCATAAAGAGCCGTCTGATCATGAAGGCGATGATGGCGACGATGATGATGAGGGCGAAGACGTCGCCCGAGGCGGTGATCACGTCGTACACCGGTCCCAGGACATACAGCGCCCGCTCGGTGCCGAAAAGCCCGTCGATCACCATTTCGATGCTGCCGATGAGGACCACCAGGAAGCCCCACCAGACCAGGGCGTGCATCAGCCCCACTACCGGCTTGCGCAGGATGCGCGACTGCCCGAAGGCCACCGTCATCATCACCCCGAAGCGCCTGCCCCAGTCGCGGACAGGGAAAGGTTTGGTGAGCCTGAATAAATTCACATACCGCCAGGTGGTCCAGGCGAAAATGCCGATGGTGATCAGCAGGGAGAGAGCAAAGAGAAGCTGCTTGATCATAATAGATTAATGCTTAATGCTTAATGAGTAATGTTTTAATGCGTAATGCGTAATGCGTAATTATAAATGAATTATTCTATCTTCTGACTTCTATCTAATAACTTCTGTTTTCTCACAACTACAATATTAGCTATTTTTATAAAAACCGCCAATTTTATTCTGTCGTCCCGCTGGGACTAAATTGATTGCGCCTGCATATTGTATCTGACAATGTAGGTGCGAATAAATGCAAAATATGTACGAATAAACGCAGCACGTGTATGAATAAATGCAAAACATCTATGAAAAAGCGACAATATGTACGAATAAGTGCTTTTGACCTTTAGGCGTACAACCTTTTCTTGACTTTAGCCTGGGAATCAGCTTAATGATGTAATCATTATAGAGTCAGATCAGGTGCCAGGTTTTCACACAAATTTTGTAGCTAATTTCGCAAAATTTGATACGTTCGTAACGAATGGAGGCCGGTTACAAGTGCATGCTGCCACGTGTGGATGGAATTCTGCTTGCGGCTATTCTGTCCTGCTACCCGGCGGTGTATTTACATCAGAACAACTTGATTACTATAATAATGTGGTTATGTCGGCACACCCGATCGTGGCCGGGGTAGGCAATCCATTTTATGGAAGTTATGCCAGTCATGGATATTTTTCAAATTTAGTCCCGGGGACATCCATCATTACAGAGACCAGCTCCAACAACCTCCCCACAACCATACAATATAGCTATGGAACCGGCACAGTTACAGCCACCACATGCACCTATGAATTTGGTTATGATAACGGACAGGAGGCAGGGGTAATGTTAGTGAATAATTTGAATTATTCATGTGAATTTGTCCCACCTCCTCCCGTTGGTGTACCTGTTTCTTCATGGGCTCTTTTTATCGGAATTTTCCTCACCCTGGCTTTTACTATTATCCGTTTCCGCAGAAGCTAACATAATAATTAACAGATATATTTTTGCAAGCTCCCCGAGATAAACCGGGGGGCTTTTTTCATTTCTGTCGCCCCGCTGGAACTGCGCCCTACGCCCCACGCTCTATGCCAATAAATTTATATATTTGCACTATCATATCCATAATTCCATGCATCCGGAACAGCAACCTTACCAGCCGAAAAACCATATCCGCATCGTTACGGCGGCTTCTTTGTTCGACGGGCACGACGCCGCGATCAATATCATGCGCCGCATCATTCAGTCGACCGGCGCCGAGGTGATCCACCTGGGCCACGACCGCTCGGTGAAAGAGATCGTCGACTGCGCCATCCAGGAAGATGCGCAGGCCATCGCCATCACCTCCTACCAGGGAGGGCATATGGAGTTCTTCACCTATATGTACGACATGCTGAAGGAACGTGGCTGCGAACACATTAAGATTTTTGGCGGCGGTGGCGGGGTGATCCTGCCAGAAGAGATGGAAGAACTGCACCGCTATGGCATCGCCCGCCTCTATTCCCCCGACGACGGCCGCTCGATGGGGCTGCAAGGGATGATCAATGACCTGATGGCGCAGTCGGATTTTCCCACTGGGGAAAAGATCGATGACATCACACCAAAGAAAATCGCCGGGAAAGATGTCTATGCCATCGCCCGGCTGATCTCAGCGGCGGAAAATTTCCCCGAAACGGCCCGCGGCGCGATCGACAAGCTGAAAGATCCACCCAAAAGATCAACGGTGCTGGGTATCACGGGCACGGGCGGATCGGGCAAATCATCGCTGGTGGATGAGATCGTGCGGCGCTTTTTGCATGATTTCCCCGAAAAAACCATCGGCATCATTTCCGTGGATCCTTCCAAGCGCAAAACGGGCGGCGCCCTGCTGGGCGACCGCATCCGGATGAACGCCATCAACACCCCGCGGGTCTATATGCGTTCGCTGGCCACGCGCCAGTCGAACCTGGCCGTATCGCGCTACGTGAAAGACGCCGAGGTCATCCTGCAGGCCGCCGGCTTCGACCTCATCATCCTCGAAACCTCCGGCATCGGCCAGGCAGATACCGAGATCGTCGACCACAGCGATGTGTCGATGTACGTGATGACGCCCGAGTACGGCGCCGCCACCCAGCTCGAGAAGATCGACATGCTCGATTTTGCCGACATCATCGCCATCAACAAGTTCGACAAGCGGGGCGCCCTCGACGCCCTGCGCGACGTGCGCAAGCAGTTCGCCCGCAACCACCACCGCTGGCACGACGACCCGGAAACGCTCCCGGTCCACGGCACCATCGCCTCGCAATACAACGACCCGGGAGTGAACCGCTTCTACAAGGCGCTGATCGGCATCATCAACGAAAAGACAGGCGCCGGGTTTGAAACCGACATTCCCGCGGAAAAAGGGATGTCGGAGAAGATCTATATCATTCCTCCCAACCGCGTGAGATACCTCTCTGAAATCGCCGAAACAGTCAGGAACTATAACAGAACGGCGGATAAACAGGCTGAAACGGCCCATCGCCTCCAGGCGATCCGTGATACGCTGGATGTGCTCAGGGCGAAGGGCGTAGAGCAGGATGGCACAGTTGTTAAACTGGAGGATGAGATCAAAAACCTGGAGGCTGAACTGGATGGCCGCACCAGGTTCATCATGGATACATGGGATTTGAAAAGGGCCTCTTACATGCAGCCCGAATATGTGTTCGAGGTGCGCGATCAGAAGATCAAGGTGAAGACGCATACCGAATCGCTCTCGCATACGCAAATCCCGAAAGTGGTGCTGCCCGGTTACAGTGGCTGGGGCGATATTGTGAGATGGAACCTCAGGGAGAACGTCCCCGGCGAATTCCCTTACGCTGCGGGCGTGTTCCCTTTCAAGCGCGAAGGGGAGGACCCGACACGGATGTTCGCCGGCGAAGGGGGCCCGGAGCGGACCAACAAGCGCTTCCACTACCTGTCGAAAGGCATGCCGGCGCGGCGCCTCTCCACCGCCTTCGACTCGGTCACCCTTTACGGCAATGATCCCGACATCCGGCCCGATATTTACGGCAAGATCGGCAACTCGGGCGTGTCGATCTGCTGCCTCGACGACGCCAAAAAGCTCTATTCAGGCTTCAACCTGGCCGACCCGAAGACCTCCGTGTCGATGACCATCAACGGCCCCGCACCCACCCTCGTGGGGTTCTATATGAACACCGCCATCGACCAGCAGTGCGAGTTATATATCAAAGAGCACGGCCTGGTGGATGAGGTGGAGAAAAAGATCGAAGGGATATACCGGAAGAAAGGGACAAAACGTCCGCAATACCAGGGAAAGTTGCCGGAGGGCAACGACGGGTTGGGGCTGATGCTGCTGGGCGTTACCGGCGACCAGGTGCTGCCGAAAGAGGTGTACCAAAAGATCAAGGCCGATACGATCTGCCGGGTGCGGGGTACCGTCCAGGCCGATATACTGAAAGAGGACCAGGCGCAGAACACCTGCATCTTCTCCACCGATTTCGCCATCAAGATGATGGGCGATGTGCAGGAATATTTCAACAAGAATAAAGTCAGGAACTTCTACTCGGTATCGATTTCCGGGTACCATATCGCGGAGGCTGGCGCCAACCCTGTCACCCAGCTCGCCCTCACGCTGGCCAACGGCTTCACCTATGTCGAGTATTATCTCTCGCGCGGTATGGAGATCGACAAGTTCGCACCGAACCTGTCGTTCTTCTTCTCCAACGGCATCGACCCCGAGTATGCCGTGATGGGCAGGGTGGCGCGGCTGATCTGGGCCAAGGCGATGAAGTACAAATACGGCGGCGACGACCGCTCCCAGAAGCTGAAGTATCACATCCAGACCTCCGGCCGTTCGCTGCACGCGCAGGAGATCGGCTTTAACGACATACGCACCACGCTGCAGGCTTTGTATGCCGTTTACGATAATTGCAACTCCCTGCATACCAACGCCTATGACGAGGCCATCACCACGCCCACCGAGGAATCGGTGCGTCGCGCGGTGGCAATACAGCTCATCATCAACCAGGAGCTGGGACTGGCTAAAAACCAGAATCCGCTGCAGGGATCCTTCATCATCGAAGAGCTGACCGACCTGGTGGAGGAGGCGGTGCTGATGGAATTCGACCGGCTGACCGAACGGGGCGGCGTGCTCGGCGCCATGGAAACCATGTACCAGCGCAGCAAGATCCAGGAGGAATCGCTCTACTACGAAACCTTAAAACATACCGGCGAACTGCCCATCGTCGGGGTGAATACCTTCCTATCCTCTGAAGGCTCCCCGACGATCATCCCCGGTGAGGTGATCCGCGCCACACCGGAGGAAAAAGAGTACCAGATATCGATGCTGCACGAGCTGCACAAAACCTTTGCAGACAAAACCCAGGGATTGCTGGAAGACCTGAAAGCCCGCGCCCGCGAGAATAAAAACATCTTCGAAGGGCTCATGGAAGTGTCGAAATACTGCTCCATCGGCCAGATCACCCGGGCACTTTTTGAAGTGGGAGGGCAATACCGGAGAAACATGTGATTAGTTCAAAGTGCAAAGTTCAAAGTGCAAAGTTAAGTTTAGAGTTTTTAGTTTATTGTTTATAGTTAGAGGTTAGTAGGTGGGGATTTTTGGGGGAGGATTTAATTATGAAACTTTGAACCGGGTATTATTAATCAAACAAGAACCTTTCAGATTTGTAAAATCAGTATTTTTGCCAAAACTTTATAACTAATAACTATTCAACTCAACTTTGCACTTTGCACTTTGAACTTTGAACTAATTGGTTGTGCATTGGCTTGATGAAATAGAAAAAAGGGAGAGCCGGAAGCGGGGGTCTGCGTCCGGCAGTGCACGGATCCAGGATAAGAAATTCCGGATCGGCCAGAATTATGAGAAGAACCGGGAGATCTACAACGGTTTCATGGCGAAACTCGAAGGCCTGGCCGAAAGAGTCAATAGCCTTCCGATGGAACACCGGGAGGTTTTTGGCAAGGTCGGTTTCAAACTAAAAGATACGAAGCTTAAGAACCACCTGTTTTATCTCTCCAGCAGCCGTAGGATGCAGAAAACAGAATTTAAAAGCCTGCTAAGGCCTCTTAGAACAGTGCATTACAAACACATCCGGGTGATCTATTTCAATGTCGCCAAGCTAATGGATAAGGTGGAGATTGAAATCCATGAAGAATACCTGGAGAAGAAACGGCGCGACGGGAAGGTGATTCCGGAGCACGAGAACCCGAAGGGGTTCCATAAGCCCCAATCCGACAGGAACAAGTTCCACGAAATCTATTATTACGAAATGGAAAAGCTGACCGACGAGTTGGCCTACCAGATCATCGATTGGCTGGCATTCCGCGAAGAGGTGGACCATATCCCGGTAGTAACCGAGGGCGAAGCGAGATTCAAGGAGTAGTCCTATAAAACTCTAGGCATTCCGGGTTCCGCAGCGCGTCGCGGTTCTTCACCTCCTGCCCGTGGATGAGTTTTTTTACTGCTACTTCCACCTTCTTGCCGTTTATTGTATAAGGTACATCGGGTGTTTCGAGGATAACGGCCGGGACGTGGCGGGGGCTGCACTGGCTGCGGATGCTTGACCTGATCTTTTTCTGCAGATTATCTGATAATTCAAAACCCGCTTTCATTTTCACGAACAGGACGACTCTTTCGTCGCCTTCATGCTGCTGACCGACGACCACCGAATCTTCGATCTCCTCCATATTTTCTACCACCCGGTAGATCTCTGCGGTGCCGATGCGGACGCCGCCGGGGTTCAGGGTGGCGTCGGAGCGGCCCAGCATGGTGATGCCGCCGTGCGCGCTGAGGATCATGTAGTCACCGTGGTACCATATACCTGGATATTGCTCGAAATAGGCGGAATGGTACTTCTTCCCGTCGGGGTCGTTCCAGAAATAGACAGGCATGGAAGGGAATGCCGACTTGCACACCAGCTCCCCCTGCCGGTCGCGCACCGGTTGGCCGTTCTCATCGAAGCAGTCGACGTCCATCCCCAGCCCCCTGCACTGGATCTCGCCGCGGTACACCGGCAACATGGGGCAGCCCAGCATGAAGCAGCTGATGATATCGGTGCCGCCGGAGATGGAGGCCAGCTGCACGTCGGCCATCCAGTCGCGGTAGACGTAGTCGAACGAATCATCGGACAACGGGGATCCGGTGGACGTGATCGTACGGATGGTTGCGGCGCCCGGCGCCACAACCACGCCCGCCTGTTCCAATGACGCAATGTATTTCGCCGACGTCCCGAACAGGGTAAACCGCAGTTCATCCGCCAGCCGTATCAGCGCATCGGGCCCGGGGTAGAAAGGGTTGCCGTCGAAGCAGACGATGGTGGCGCCCAGGGCTAGGCTGCTCACGAACCAGTTCCACATCATCCAGCCGCAGGTGGTGAAGTAGAAGACCACGTTGCCGGACCGGACATCGCAGTGTAGCTTCAGCTCTTTCAGGTGCTGGATCAGGGTGCCGCCGGCCGAGTGCACTATGCTCTTCGGCAGGCCGGTGGTGCCGGAGGAATACATGATGTACAGCGGGTGATCGAACGGGAGCTGCTCGAATTGCATCTCGCCGCCGACGGGCCTCGCCAGGTCCTGCCACCGCACCGCCTTCGGCATGGAGGCCAGGTCGAGCGTGCCGCAGTAATCGGTCATGATCACATGCTCTACCGACGGCAGCTCGTGCAAAATGCCCCGCAGTTTCTCCTGCGAATCGAAGAGTTTTCCGTTGTAGTAGTATGCGTCAGCCGCGAAGATCACCTTCGGCGCGATCTGGCTGAAGCGGTCGAGCACCCCCTTGATGCCGAAATCGGGCGACGAAGACGACCAGATGGCGCCGACCGCGGCCGCGGCCAGCATGCCGATCACCGTTTCGGGAAGGTTGGGCATGAAAGCCGCCACCCGGTCGCCTTTCCGCACCCCCAGCCGCTTCAGCCCTTCGGCCATTCTGTGCGTCTCTTCATACAATTCTTTGAAAGTGAACTGTTTAGAAATGCCCGTTTCACCCCGGAAGATAATGGCCGGGTGGTCGTCGCGGCGCTGCAGCAGGTTCCCGGCATAGTTCAGCCGTGCGCCTGCAAACCATTTTGCCCCGGGCATCTTCTGCGGGTCATCCACCACTTCATCATAACCGGCCGAATAGACGATCCCGCTGTATTCCCGGAAAAAGCCCCAGAAAGCGGCGATGTTATCCACACTCCATTGATACAGTTCATCATAGGTACTGAAGTTTTTCTGGAATTTCTGATTGACTTGCTGCATGAAGTCAAACATGAACGAGCCTTCAATTCTCTCGCGGGATGGCGTCCAGAGGATTTTGTATTGCATTTCCGGATTTTTGACGGGTTGGTTCAACAAATATAAAAAATCAAATAGTACCTTTGCAAAATACTTAATACTGGGTATTTTGCCAGGGAATTTGTCTGGTTTAGTTACCTTACCTCAATGAAAAAAACCATCATCTGCATCGCTTTGTTTTCAGCAGGAATTTTGCTATCAAACGCCCAAAACCAGGATGGCGCCGTCATTTTGCCCGATTCCATCTTATATGACCATGTGGTCATGGCTGAATGTAAAGTCACCGGCAATAAGCTGACCAAAGAATGGCTGATCGTCAGGGAGTTGGATTTTAAGATTGGCGATACGCTTTCCATCAGGTACAAGGGCAAAAAGGGGCTGTCTTCTACTTTGCGTTTTGCCCCGGCCGATTCCAGCGAGCTGAGGCTGCGCATGCGATACAGCCGGGAGAATATCATCAACACCAAGCTTTTCCTGACCGTTAACCTGTCGATGGAACAGATGGAAGGCAATCAATACAGGCTGCTGATCGATGTGAATGAAAGGCATTACTGGTGGCTGTTCCCTGTCGTGAAGCTGAATGCGCCCAACTTAAACGAATGGCTGCGCGATATAGACCTTAGAGATGTGAGTATGGGACTTTACTTCAGCCATAACAACCTTTTCGGCACCAGCCAACAGGCCTCGCTGGTCGGGTATATCGGCAAATCCTATGCAGTTGCATTGGGCTACCGCATACCCTGGATCGGGAAGGGACGGAAAACAGGCCTTACCTTTGGCGCCGGTTACCAGAACCTCTATACAGTGGAGTATGGCTCCCTGGAGAACAAACGGCTGATAATGTACCATGCGAACAGCCTGCAGTCTGCCTCCATTTTCGGGGTCGTCAACATCCGCCCCGGGTTGTATAACTATGGGACCATCAAATTTACCGGTCAGTGGGTGAGCATCTCCGATTCCCTTTACAGCCTGGATTCCAATTTCCTGGCAAAAGGAAAGCAGGAGAATTATTCAGCCTCCATCTATGCGGATTTTGCCTATGACACCAGGAACAGCAAATCATACCCCCTGATTGGAAGCTATCTTCGCATCTATGCAAATAAGGTGGGACTTGGTATGATTTCAAAGGTTGTGGATTATTTCTTCTATGGCATCGATTTTCATTTTTACCAGAGGCTGGGCAAAAGGTGGTACCTGGCCGAGATGTTCAAGCTGGAAAATTCATCCGGAGAGGATCACCCCTATTATTACCAGGTGAACATGACCCAGAAGAAGGACTTTCTCCGGGGTTATGACCTGTATACCCTGAAGGGCGACCAGATGTATTTCTTCAGGGGCAATGTCAAGTACGAGCTGGTCAAGCCAAATGTGAAGAAAGTCAAAGAGGGGCAGGAAAAGAACAAATTCAAGGCCCTCCAGTATGCCTTTTACCTGAATGCCTTTGCCGATGCCGGGTATTGCGTCAATGAATTCACCGAAAACAATCCTTATAATAACAAGATGCTATTAAGCTGGGGCCTGGGGCTGGATTTTGTTTCCTATTACGATATGGTGCTGCGGTTTGAATACGCGTTCACCTCCATCGGCACCAACGGGTTTTTCATCGGTTTCGGCATGCCGATCTGATAGATTTATGCGACAAAAAAGGTTTTCTTTTCCGGTTACCACCCTTATAGGCACATCACTGAAAAACTTTGTGCTTATTTGCAAAGGGCATACGATTGGAAAAAAGTATTATGTGAAATTGATGTTGACTTTCCTGGTATCCGGGATTTTCGGAATCTTCAGTTTTTTTGAGTGGCTTATCTGGAGAAGGCGCCTGGCCCGTTTTAAACCCACGGAGCAACCCGTTTTCATCATCGGTTTCTGGAGAAGCGGGACCACGCTGCTGCACAACCTGCTATGCCAGGATCCCAGGTCGGCTTATACCACCACTTTCCAAACCGTTTTCCCGCATCTTACCCTGACGCAGTCGTGGTGGCTGAAACCCCTGGCAAACACTTTGCTTCCTTCCGGAAGGCCTTTTGACAATGTCTCCTGGAGGATGGATTCTCCACAGGAAGAAGAATTCGGCCTGATGAACCTGCAGCCTGATTCTATCTATAAGTTCTTTCTCTTCCCTGAAGATTTCGATGACATAGTGGAACAGGAGTTGTTTACGGCAAATCTCCCGGGGGGGGAATTGAAATACTGGAAAAAGCGCTACCGGGAAATGTACGCCAAGGCTGTCTTTAACACCGGGGGATCGCGCTACATTTCAAAGAATCCCTGTAACCTTACCCGCCTTGGTTTATTGGTAGAAATGTACCCGGATGCGAAATTTATTTTCATCCACCGTGACCCTTACGAGGTGGTTGAATCGCTGTACCGGTTCATCCTCGGGATTTTCCCGGGGGTGCAGCTTCAGGATGTGCCGGCTGATTTTACGCGCGAAAAAGTCGCCTTTCTCTACGGCAAAATCATACGTACTTATTTACAGGATAGGAACCTGATTGATCCACAAAACCTGATTGAATTAAGAATGGAAGATTTAATGGAGGACACGGCCGGTATTATCAGGAATATTTATGAGAGGTTTCACTACGATGGAATTGATGATCTATCCCCCACGCTGGAACAGTATATTGCCGGTGAAAACTATCCCGGGCATGAACCTTATGCAATAGAAGCCGAAACGATCCGGCTGGTGAACCATCACATGGGAGATCTGGTAAGTTATTTGGGTTATAAAACGAAATCCCGTTTTTCTTTATAAACGACGATTCCCAGGAAGATGGTAAAAAGCAGGGAATTGAATGCCAGGGAGATGGATTTGCTTTCAAAGGGCATGAAATAGCTGACCAGGAACAACCCTGCGGCCAGCAAACCATAAAACCCGATCCGCCGGAGCTGGTATTCGATGCGGTAATATTTTTGTCCCCAGATATACGATAGGATTACCATGACCAGGTAAGCCGAGAAATGCCCGATGGCCGCTCCGAGATAGCTGAGTTTCGGTACCAGCAGCACGTTCATGATGATGGTGACAGCAGCCCCAGTGAGGCCGATATAAGCCCCGTACCGGGTCATGTCGTTCAGTTTGTACCAGATCGACAGGTTGAAGGTGATGCCCAGCAGCAGGTTGGCCATCAGCACGATCGGCACGATGAATAGCCCTTCCCGGTAGTCGGGGCCGATGAAATACTTGACAATGTCGATGAAAAGCGTGACGCCGAGGAAGATGAACAGCCCGAAGATGATGAAGTACTTCATCACGTCGGCGTACACCTTTTTCGCATTTTCCTCTTTTACCTGTGCAAAGAAGAAGGGCTCGGCGGCATAGCGGAACATCTGGATGAAGAGGGTCATCAGCACCGACAGCTTATAGGCCGCTCCGTAAATACCGAGCTGGCCCATGGCGTAGGCTTCCGGATCAGGGACTCCATCCGGTACGATGATCAGGTATTTGAAGATGATCTTGTCGGCCACCTCGTTCACCATGCCTGCCAGCCCGACGATCAGCAGCGGGAAGGCATAGCGGAGCATGCGCCGGAGCAGTTCCGTGTCGGCCGAAGGGCGTATGCGCAGCAAGTCGGGCAGCAGCAGCAGCAGCGTGATGCCGCTGGCAACCAGGTTGGCGATGAACGCATAGCCGACGCCGATCGTGGGGTCGTATATGAGCCGCACCCAGGATTCAGGATTGTTGGCAAGCATTTTTGGCGCCAGCCAGAGGAAGAAAAAGTTCAGCCCGATATTCACCAGCACGTTCACGATCTTGATGACCGAAAAGCGCAGCGCCTTGTTCCGCTGGCGCAGGTAAGCAAAGGGGATGGCGGTGAAGGCGTCGAGGGCGACGATGATGGCGAACCAGGTGATATACTCCTTGTGGTCGCCGTATTTGATCAGGTCGGCGATGGGCTGGTTGAACAGCAGCACCAGCAGCACGAACAGCGATGAAGTGACAAAAAGGCTGACCACAGAAGTCCCGAAGACCTTCCGTGTGTCGGGCTCCTTTTCGGCGAAACGGAAAAAGGCCGTCTCCATGCCGTAGGTCAGCAGGACTAACAGGAAAGCCACGTAAGCGTAAAGTTCCGTGATCACCCCGTATTCCCCGGTGATGAAGACGCGCGTGTAGAAAGGCGTCAGCAGGAAATAATTCAGCAAGCGCGGGACAATGGTCCCCATCCCGTAAACGAGCGTCTGTCCGGCCAGTTTTTTGAGCGGGTTCAAGGTATGCTGGTTGAGGGAGCAAAAGTAATAAAAAATAATCGCCGGCAAATTTCCGATAATACCAATATGATATACTTTTTTAATATACTTTTGTAATATAAAATAGAAATCATGAAGACAGTATCATTAAAAATTGACGATGCCATATTCCTGGACACCGAGAAAATCCTTTCCAGAATAAAAAAGACCCGGAACCGATATATCAACGAGGCCATCGATTATTATAACCGTCACCAGCGCCGAATGATCCTGGAGAAAAAACTCAAATCGGAATCGGATCTCGTAAAAAAGGATTCTTTAAGTGTTCTGAATGAATTTGAAACGATGGATTATGCCGGTGAAGCAATTTGAAATCTGGATAGCGGACCTGAGTCCGCAAATAGGGACTGAACCGGGAAAAACAAGGCCTGTCCTGGTACTTCAGACCAATCTGCTCAATCAGATCTCCCATCCCTCCACCATCGTTTGTCCTGTTACCACACATGTTGAGAAAGATGCAATTATCCTGCGGGTGCATCTGAAAAAAGGCATGGCGGGATTGAATGAGAACTGCGATATCATGATCGATCAGATCAGGGCCATCGACAACAGGAGGCTGGTGAAAAAAACGGGAAACCTCCCGGAGGAATTGATTTCACTGGTTAAAGAAAACATTTCCATCATCCTCGATCTCGAATAAATATTAATGGCATAATTCAACAGGTATATGCGAACGAAAGCAATCATCTTCATCATATTGTTGGGATTTATGGCCTCAAAAAGTGCTTATGCTCAGATAGAATTAGAAGTGACTGAAGCTGAAACCGATACAGTATCTCCGGTTACGGTTGATTTCACCCCTTCCCTGGCATCGGAGTACATTATGCAACTTGTCGGAAATGAGAACCTCTGGAGAGCGGAGGATGATAGCCTGAAGCTTTCACTGATCCGGCTGGTGGATTATTTCAACGAACCATTCGACAGCACCCGGGCCCGCCTGGAGCGCTTCCCGTTCGAAGCCGTCGCCCTGAAACTGGCCGTCGAGACCCTCCTTTCATATACTTATAAGAGGGACTCCATCCCGCTGACGGTTTACGATATCAGGGGGCGAAAAACACCCTACTGGCTCACCTCCGGAAAGGATGACCTTTTCAGGTACTGGGTAAGGAATGCCAATGACGACTCGGTGACTTTGTGGCTCGGGAACCCTTCGAAATTTGACATCACCATGATCCTGGAAGAAGACGTTTACATCGAGCGGATGGGAAAAAAGCCGACCGGATTTATCCCTGTTGTCACGGCCACGCCCGAAACGAAACTGGCCAGGGTAACACCGCTGAAAGAAATACCCATTTTCTGGACATTCGGGTTATCCAGTTCATTTTCAGTGAACTGGAACTACCTGGTCAACTGGGCGCAGGGCGGCGAAAGCTCTTTCTCCGGGATGTTTGATATCAGCGGCCGGGCCGTTTATACCCACAAGGAGAAAAACCAGCAGTGGACAAACAGCGGCCGGCTGCGATACGGAACGGTCCGGGCGAAAGAATATGATTTCAGGACTAACACCGATATCATCGAACTGAATTCCCAGTATAACAAAAAGATCTGGAGGAACATCGATTTCAGCTCCACCCTGTATTTTAAGTCGCAGATGGCCAAGGGATATAAATACCCCAATGATTCGACCGTCGTGTCAAAATTCCTGAACCCGGGCACCTTTACGATCGGTACCGGGATTGAATACAAACCGTTCAGGGATACCCAGCTCAACTTCTCAGTATTATCCTATAAGAACACATTTGTGCTGGACACGGCCAATATCAACCAGAAAGCCCATGGCATCGACAATGACAAGCGCGCGAGGCAGGAGATGGGCGGGCAGCTGGTGATCAGGAACAAAGTGAATATCCTCGATGAGTTGAGCATTTCCAATACTCTCAGGCTGTTCTCCAATTATCTGAACAAACCCCAGAATATTGATGTCGACTGGGAAATGAACCTGGAAAGACAGATCACCTGGTTCCTGTATCTCCGCCTGAACATTCACCTGATCTATGACGATGATATCCGTTTTCCGGCCATGGATAAAAGCGGGGAACCCATCCTCTTTCCGGATGGAAGCCAGAAAATGGTGCCCAAAACCCAGTATAACCAGTTCCTGGGATTGACCTTTGCTTTCAGGATATAATTTTATGGTCCGTTGACCTTTTCCTCCAGGCCGTTTACCTTTTCGGTGACCCGCAGCAACCTGTAAAGGTCATACATTTTTTCAAGGAGGGCTTTATCTTCCGGTTCCTCTTCATACGCTCTGTCAAGCCAGGAAACGGCCGACGCAAAGGCAGCCGCAGACTTCTCCTTTTCTCTCTTCACTTCGCTGATATTCCGGATAGACCTCGTGTTTTCCTCGATCCCCACACCGATGTTGTAATAGCAGGTAGCAATGTTGATATAGATCATCAGTTCATCGGGGGCCAGCCTGACCGCCTCTTCGTAAGCAGAAATGGCATCTTCGTAATCCTCGGCTTTTTGATTGATCAACCCTTTCGCCAGGTGATATTTGTGATTGGAGGGATTTTTTGCAATCGCCTTATCCAGCGTTTTCAATGCACTTTCCTTATCATTCCGGTTTTCCTGCAAATCGGCCAGCAACAACACCAGTTTCTCCCGGTCTTCATATTTATCGATGCTTTCTTTCAGAACCTTCTCGGCTTTGGCCATGTCGCCAATCGCCAGGTAGGCATTGTAAATCAGGTAGGCGACATTGACCGAGTAATTCGCTTCCTGTAAATGACCGAGGTAACGGATGGCCTTGTCCCAGTCTTTGCTTTCATAGGCAGACAGGGCGGTATTATACACAAGGTTGTCATCGGGACGACTTGAAACGACAGGTCCCTGCATGATGAGAATTGCATGCTCAAATGCCTTCAGGGCATCTGCATAGTTCCGGCTGCCATATTGCTTCTCTCCCAGCTTCACCAGTTCATTGGCCAGCCATACATAGTCCACGGCAAGTTTTTTATCCAGCTTCCCCTTTTTGTCCAGCGAGGCGGCTTTGGAATAAGATCCATAAGCCACATATAACTGATCGGGATAAAGCTCCAGCAGGTTTTTATCATTTTTTCTTTGCCCTTCCTTATAGGCCGCCAGGCATAAATATCCTCTCGAATACCACGTTCTTGCCCATTCGGCCAGGGTTTCATCACTGACCATGTCCTCCGCCACCCCTTTGGCTTCGGCAAACTTGCCTGCCTGCACCAGATGATTGACCGAAACGACCCTGCTTTTTTTCAGGGGCGACAGAACGCTGCAACCCGAGAGGATCAATGCCAATAAAATAAATTTCTTCACTCAACAACGTTTCGCTGATACCCTGTTAACGGAAAAAAGATAATGTGATTATTTTCTCCCTGCAAAAAAAGTCATTTTTTCATTGACTTTGCAGGGAACAATCCCTGGATATTATTAGGCTGCTATCAGTAAGATTCTCAAGGTATGCAAACAAGTTGTAATGTCCAGGCAATGGAGCCAAACTGATCCGAGGTACTGCATGTAGCTCCTTGCAGCACGGCCTCCATAAATTCAAATGAAAGATCGGAATTAGGTTTATCAGAAAAATAAAATTCCGATACCAGGACCCAATTGCCATTATTATCCTTAGCATACACTTTTGTATAGTCATAATTTACAAGAACATTGGCATCAATCTTTACATACATAACGCCTCCTTCCCTGATCAAATGACCGGTCGGAACCAATTCCCACTCGCCTTTTCTTTCAATTTTAGAGTCATCGCTAACAAGGGTTTCTCCATAATATTGCAATATCCCGCTGGAAATATCAACGAACCCTTCCTTCAGTACCTGGACTTCCATCGTTTCAATCGCGGAAAATTGCGGCATTTGATTGGTGAAATGCACATTCAAGGTCCCCTGGTAATTATTTTCCAGTACATCATCATCCATTACAGGGGTTTTGTCTTTTTTGCAGCCATAAAAAAACAGGCAACATATTATCAGTACCGGAAATGTATATGCCGGGACTGCGATCAGGTTGAATTTTATCATGGTGATCAAAAATTTTCGCTTACATTTTCACAAACTCCACCCGCCGGTTATTGGCTTTTCCTTCAGGGGTGTCGTTGCTGTCGAGAGGCTTGTTCTCACCCCATCCTCTGGATGTGAGCCTTCCGGGATCGATGCCCATTTTCACCAGGGTTTTAACGACACTCTGCGCTCTTTCCTCCGACAGCTTCTGGTTGAAAGAATCATCGCCATCGCTGTCGGTATGGCCCTCCACGCTAAAACTGATATCGGTATTGCTTTTCATCAATCCGGCGATTTCGTTAATAATGCCCATAGATTCGGGACGAAGCGTTGCCTTGTTCACATCGAAACGGATGCCGCTGGCGATGATCTTGCCATCCTGCAGAAGACGATCATAATATTTTACCCCTCCCTCGGCTATCCTGATGTTTTTAATATAAAAATGGTTTTTATCACTTGATTGTAATGCACGCATGGATATTCCGGTCGGATCAAAATCAAGGCGTGGAATGTTTATCAATCTTGTTTCATTGATATAGGCTTTCATTTTCCCTTTGGTATAAGCGATGGCAATGTGAGCCCAGCGATTGTCTATGCGCTCACCGTCGGGCAGAACACCTTGTGAGGGGCTGAATTCCATCTTGTCTTTCCAGATATCCAGGTATGTCCTGCCACGGGGTGAGCTTTGATTCTTGCGGTCAAAAAAATATACTGAAAATGAATTGTTCGGTAGATACAGATCAAATTCCACTGTAAATATTTCTGGCAGATAATCAGATTTTGGATTTGTTAAATAAGGGATAATTTCTGAGCCATATTGCCGGAACATAATAACATTCTCTCCGCCGAAAACGGCTATTTCAATATTACCATTGTAAAGGTCCCAGCGCGATGGAAATTCACCATTCTCTTCGTTTACCAGGTTGTCCTCAAAAATGACCCTGTCGCCGGGCACAAAATCGTATTTCGCCCAATTTAATTCCGGGGCACTCTCCTGTTGTGGCTTATTTTTTGTTTCATCCTGCTGTGTCGCCTGTTTATCCTCCTCCGATGTGCTTTGGGTTTCTGAGGTTTTTTTGTCTTCCTGCTCCGTTGACGCTTTATTCAACTCTCTGTCAATTTCTTTATTTACCTGCTTGCTGACCTGCTGCTCGCTTTTTCTTGCCGCTTTTCTGAAAGGATCCGCAACCTGTGATGAACCGCTGATGTGAAAAACAAGGATCATGAATACACAAAAAATCAATAACAAAATTCTTTTCATGACATTTTCTGTTAAAATTAATATATTATGATATCACAAATATATTAATAATGCACAAATATTTTTACTTTATGCTCTATTTTTGCCTGAAAAATAATTACTCACCAACAATTTTCACACAATGAACCGTTCATTTTACATTATTTTGCTCTTTTTACTACAAGGTTTTGTTTACCAATCCTTTGCGCAGCAGGAGGTCTTTACCGCCACCCAAATGTGGCAGATGGAGCGGGTCTCGGCGCCTGAAGTTTCACCTGACGGCCAGCAAGCCGTTTTAACGATAACTTCCTATGATATTGACCAGGACAAAGGTTTGACCGATATTTTTCTGCTCGACATACAGACGGGGCAGCAACGGCAGCTTACCTATACCGGCAAGGAGGGAAGCCCGGTGTGGAGCCCCGATGGCCGGAAGATCGCGTTCATCTCCCGTCGTCATGACGGGCCCGGGCAGCTATATGTTTTACCGCTGACCGGCGGCGAAGCCGAAAAGGTCACCGACCTGCCCGTTGGCGTGTATGGCCTGAAATGGTTCCCCGACGGTCAAAAGATCGCGTTTGCAGCGAATATCCTTCCTGCGTATGAAGGCGATTTCGGCCAGCTGAAAAGCATGATCGACGAGAAGAAAGAATCCAAAGTGACGGCGAAGGTGACCGAGAATGTGATGTACCGTTACTGGGACCGGTGGCTGACCGATGGTTATTATCCCAGGCTGTTCTCTGTGGATCTCTCATCCCGCCAGGTGACCGACCTGATTCCCCATACGAACAACTATTTCAACCTGATGGGTGGTGTTTCATACGATATCTCGCCTGACGGCAAAACGCTGGCCGTCAGTATGAACAACACGCCCCCTCC
>JAHYJL010000042.1 GCA_019429045.1 Bacteroidales bacterium | reverse complement strand
CCGTTCCGTCTGCCAGCCCAGCGCCGTGATGGGCCGGTGATAAAAATAAGGGTCTGTCGGCGGGTCGGTTTCATAGTCGATAAACTTCCGGATCATCGTTTCCAGGTGGGTGGCATTCTGCGCCGTCATCCGGGCAAAGACGATATCCGGGAGATGGTTGCCGGTGACATCCGCGTAGATATTATCGGAGGCGCAGTAACTGTTCCAGATGGGTGATATGACGGTCGAACCTGTGGTGCCGTGATCTCCCAGGATCAGCACCGCCGCGGGCGGGATATCCCAGGTGAGATAAGCGTTGTTGATATAATTTTCGATCAGTGCAGTGTTATTCCCGCCGATTTCGGCCGTGGTCACTACCCCGGTGCTGATCCCCTGCCGGTTGCGGAAAACACGGATCGTATCGGCCCAGGCCGTGAACACCGGATCGTCCGGGCATATGATGAGGTACTCATAGCCCGTTTGCCGTTTGCCGTTTGCCGTTTGCCGACTGCCTATCATCTTCCCATTCACCACCGCATCCTTCAGCAGCGGATCCCACCAGCGACTCCGTAAGCGGTTGTCGCCATACTGGTTGTTGCCGCATTCGAATACCACTTCCAGCTCGATATTCCGGTAAACGATCAGTTCTTTGGTGACCGGGTTGTATTGAAAAGGGGTGATCCCCAGCATCACTACGTCGAGGCCGCGGATCTGATCAGGCGCGGAGAGTTGGATTGGATTTTCAGGGTAGAAAGAATTTGAGGTATAGATATCCTGGTTTTTCGCGTAAAACAGGGGGCCGTCTTCCGTAGTTTTCGGGATGCGGGGGGCTGGCGACAGTTCAATGCCATGATAGGTTTCGGTTTGCATGGCGATGATCTCCAGCCTGGGAACCGCGCCCTGCGGCATAGCGATGTAACGGCCGGAGCCCGGCAGATCGGGCGCCCCTTCGTCATTCGGCAGAAAATGCCCGGGCAATTCAATCTTTTTCAAGTCCTCCCTGTTCACTGAAATATCCGACATCGACCATTCAGCGATGGAATAATGCATCACCACCTTGCCCGGAGCCGCCTCAAGAAGCGTAAAACCCGGATTGCTCCAATGATCGGAGTAAGTAATGTTTTGTGAAAAAGTATTGAAAATGAAGAAAATAACAAAGACGAAGGAGAGAATAGATTTAGTCATGAAGAAAATTTTAGCGGATGAAATAAAATATTTACATGCCCCAAAAATAATGAAAATATTCTATATGAATAATAATGGAAAATCCCCAACCCGGAACCCGGAACCCGGAACTCAGAACTCGAAACTCGAAACTCGAAACTCAAAACTCAGTATTCCTTCACCTCAATCTCCCCTTGAATCGCCCGCCAGGCGTTCATAGCCAGGGCTTCCATCTCGTTTTCGCCGGGGTAGATGAAGAAGGGGGCAACCCAGCCGGCGTATTCGCGCAGCTTTTCGACGAACCATTTGTCGTAGGCGACCCCGCCGGTGATCAATACGCCGTCGACCTTTCCTTTGAGCGCCACCGCCATCATACCGACGAACTTCGACACCTGGTAGGCCATGGCTTCGTAAATAAGGGTAGCCTGCTCGTCGCCGTTCTTCACGCGCTGTTCTACCTCGTAGGCGTTGTTGGTGCCGAGGTGGGCCGCCAGTCCGCCCTGTCCGATAAGCATGCGGGTGAATTCTTTTTCGCTGTATTTTCCGCTGTAAGCCATCCTGACAGCATCGATCACCGGTACGCTGCCGGTCCGTTCGGGGGAGAAGGGGCCTTCGCCTCCGATGGCATGGTTGACGTCGGTCACACGGCCGTTCCGGTGGGCGCCGACACTGATCCCGCCGCCGAGGTGCACCACGATGAGGTTCAGCTCTTCGTATTTTTTACCCACTGCCGTGGCATGGCGCCGTGCCGTCGCTTTCTGGTTCAGGGCATGGAAGACCGAACGGCGCGTGAACAATGGGTGCCCCGCGATCCTTGCGATCGGATCCATCTCATCCACTACCACCGGGTCGGTGATATAGGCTACTGCATTGGGGAACTCCCTGGCCAGGTCATCGGCGATAAAGCAGCCCAGGTTGCTGGCATGCTCTCCCACAGGGCTGTTCACCAGGTCGTGCTTCATCTGGTCATTGATACGGTAAACCCCTGATTCGATCGGGCGCACCAGCCCGCCGCGACCCATGATCACCTTCACTTTCTCCGGGTCGATCTTGGTGCCGTTCAGCCGCTGCATGATCGCCTGCTTGCGGAACTCGAACTGGTCGGTGATCTTTTCAAAGGGCGCGAGCTCCTCGGCGCTGTGCTTGATGTTCTCTTCAAAGATGCACTCCTTGTTGCGGTAAACAGCAATCTTGGTCGACGTAGAGCCGGGATTGATGGCGATGATGAAGATTTCTTCCATGATCATGCGATTGCGGCGGCGAGCACGATGCTATCCAGCTTCGATTCTTCCGAATCGGACCGGGAGGTGAGCACGATGGGGGCGCGGGCGCCGAGCACTACAGCGGCTACCTTGGCCTTGGCAAAGAAAACAAATGATTTGTAGAGAACGTTGCCCGCTTCGATATCGGGCAGCAACAGCAGGTCGGCGTCGCCGGCTACAGTGCTCTTAATCCCCTTGTGCCGGGCGCTCTCGGCGCTGATGGCGTTATCGAATGCCAGCGGCCCGTCGATGATGCAGTTCTTGATCTGGCCACGCTCCGCCATCTTCGACAGCAAAGCGGCATCCATGGTGGCGGGCATGCTCTCGTTCACCAGCTCCACAGCGCCCAGAACGGCTACCTTGGGGGTTTCAACGCCCAGCTTCCGTAAAAATTCCACCGAATTGTTGATGATGTTGATCTTGGTGTTCAGGTCGGGAGCGATGTTCATCGCCACGTCGGTCAGCGAGATCAGCTTGTGATGATATACCTGCACCTCGAAAAGCGCAATGTGCGAGATCACCTCGTTTTTCCGCAGGCCCCACTCCTTGTTCAGCACGCCCTTTAAAAGCGTGGCAGTACCCACGTTCCCTTTCATCAGGATATCGGCCTCACCGTAATGCACCAGTTTGACCGCCTTGGCCACCGCTTCGGCGGCATCGGTTTCGTTAATGATCTCGAACTGGTTGATGTCGATCTTTTTGTTCTTTTCGATGATCCTTTTGATCTCAGCCGCGTCGCCCACCAGGATCGCCTCGATGTATTTCTTTTTCACCGCGGCATTCACCGCTTCCAGGGAGTGTTCGTCATGCGCCACCGCCAGCACCAGCCGCTTGGTTTGATCTTTCTTCTTGACGATATCATGAAGATCAGATAGTTTCTTCAGCATACCCGATATATTTTAATGGTAATTAATTCTTTAAGGATTGTCTGTTAAATAAATAACAGTGCAAAAGTACTAAAATAGTTCTATGTGCAAACAAGAATGTCTACTTAATGTCCACTTTATCTCACCACCACGAACTTCGCTGATCCAAACCATTTTACCTGATCCCGCACCACCGCCAGGTAGATGCCGGGAACTAAGCCGGAAACATCCACTGTCCAGCCCCCCTCCCGGCCTCCTCCCGTCTTATTGACGGGACAGGCTCCCAACCGGGGGGAGGAGATTACGGGCCTGCCGAAAATATCGTAAATCTCCAATGAATAAACAAGTCCCTCACTTAAACCTAAAACCTTAACAATCAACACTTCCCGTGCCGGGTTCGGATAAACCGCCAATCTTACCGTCTTACCGTCCTCCCGTCCTACAGTCCTGTCTTCCTCTTCAATGCCTACAATCAGCCCGCAATCATCCTGCACAATGGTGTCCGAAACGATCTGGTACGGGCAAAGACTGTCGTAGGTGAGAGGCTGAGTGTAAATGGTGTCGTCTTCGAGGTTTTGGTTGAGCTTGGCGAGATAGAAATCAAACTGATCGTTTATCAGTTGGTTAGATGCGTATAATAATTTATTGTCCGAGACAATTTGAAGAATACTGGAATATAAATCTGGTATGATCACTTTTGAATCAATCAAATTACCTAAAGTATCGATAATCACGGCCCGGTATCCAACGCTATCTTCTGTATTTCCCCATCCGGCACTTCCAGCTAAGGTGGAATCTGTGATAAATTTAGAGTGGTATAATTTTCCATATTTATACCCCTCGACAATATCGTATGTTTCAATTATATGTCCATTAAGATCCAATTTTAATAGTGCAGGACTTCTCTGATTTAATTCATTATGATAATGAGTAATTGATGAATAAAAACAGGAATTATCAGGACTGAGCACAGTCGTCCAGGCAATACCGCCATCAAGAGTAGATTCCTTATAAGGGACTGTTTCCCATTCAAAATCGCCAAGCGAATCAATCTTAAGAAAGTAGGGTTTAAGCCACCATCTGTTTTGAATGACCGGATCTTCATAGTAGCAAAAGCCGGAAATAAGATAACCGTGATCTGGAGTCAATAGAATATCATAAGCATCTTCGTTCCTTTGACTGGTATCGGCGCTGGTATAACATTTTTTCCAGGCCAGCTCACCGGCCGGTGTGAGTTTTGCAAGACAGATCCTGTCAGTATAGGGTATCGGATTGGTTAAAAGCAACACCACAACGATATCCCCTTCGGGTGTTAGGGTTAAACATCTGCAGAAATCCTGGTTGTTTTCCGTGAAAAACACCCTGCACCATTCTTTTTCGCCACAAGCATTCAGTTTCAATATCAGCGGATCACCTTTGGGATCATAAGCTTTGGTACTACCTCCTAAATAAATGTTTCCAGGCTCATCTATTGCACAATCATGCAAAGCTATTGAATTGATCCCATTGCCTATGGTTTTCTGCCACAGAATATCACCATTGATGTCGGTTTTTAATAACCAGTTATACTTAGAGTAATTAGCGCCATACTTACCTATGAATAGATATCCATTATCATATGATTCATCAATGCATATTACCGGAGCATCTTCACCTTCAAAATATGAACGTACCCAACGGCCCTGGCTGAAAATACAAAAGGATGGAAATAAAGTAATAACCGTTAAGATTAACAGTGGAATTAGTCTAAACATAAAACTATCGAATAATAGTTATCTTTTTGGAATCAACAACGCTCTTTCCAGCCAATAACCGGATTAGATAAACTCCCTGGGGGTAATCCATGGTTGGAATGATGATTTGATTTAGCCTGTCTTTTACAGGGATGGTTTTTAAATCAATGCCCTGCAGGTTTGTCAGGGTAATGGAAAACGGAGGTTCCAGTCCGCCTAAATCATACTCGGCAATGACATAAGTGCCTGCCGGATTGGGAAAAACTTTCAGGTGTCCCGCTCTGATTTGTTCTCCTGGTGCTGAAGCCCCGATAGGTTTGGTCTTTAATGGATTGGGCAGGTAAACCGGTTCTTCATATAGCCAAACCCCTGCTTTGATCAGCATATTGGCAGCATAGACAGCCGGTATCACCGGATAATGAGACGCCATGCCGGATAATATTGTAAGTTTTGTACTATCCAATGAACCCGAATCGCTTTTTAAGCCCCAGAGTAATTCAAACAGGCCGGCATACAACCCATGCACCATCAATTCCCGTTCAGAAAGATAAAATCCGGAAGGCATGTTTTCCAGTAAGGCAAAAACACCGGATGAATCCTGCCGTTCAAGATAAAGGAACGCCAGGTCGTATTTTATCGTGAGCCTGTTTTCGTTTTCCAGCAGAAAAACGAGGCTGTCGTAAGAAGAGGGGTTTACCGTATCATTCCGGTAAAACTGGTTCAGTTTTCCCCAGGCTTCATCCCGGGCGGCGATATGCCTTCCGAGTTGTTGTTCCAACAGTTCCTTTGCACCGTATATTGCGGTTCCCTGCATGATTTCTGCCACCATGTATTCCGGTACGGGCGCCTGTCTTTGTTCCAGGGCATTCATAACGACATGTGATTTCAGCGCCTGTGGATTGGCCACCAGGATATCCCGGATCATGGCATTGGGCAGCACTTCCTCTTTTTCGATGGCTGAGATCATCACGGTGTCGGACAAATAGGGAGAGGAATTTAACAGGTTTTGCCTGACCACCAAAGCTTCCTGGGGGTAGCTGGAAATAACTTCATAGTTCAAAGCTTCCGTGTTTCCGCCATCCACCAGCAACTGCAGTGTATCCTGGTAAGCCGATATCATTGAAGTTTCAATGCTAAGATTGAAGCTTTCCATGGAAGGATTGATGCCACCGCCAAGGTGGGAAGGACATGAACCGGATTTTGAGTAATAAGCATCATCATCTGAAAGAGGAGTAAATTCACCGGCGTAATTACTAGGTATGATATTATCGGGTGGATTATCACCATGATATGTATAATCTATATGCTTGCAGCCGTCATCATTTAAATAGTTATTTTCAGCATTTCCAGAAAATGTATTGCCCGCGGCAGAAGTGTTGTCATTTCCCTCATCGCCCTGTTTCAGTGCAATGCCGGTATTCTCCGTGATGATGGGGTTTCCATACTCATCCTCCTCGTACGTTACAAAGACATCGGTAGTACATTCCCTGAAATCGTTGCATTTAATGCACAGTCCCGCTCCCGTGTTGCCGAGCCTGTTTTCTCCTGCAGCCACAATGCCGGTAAGGAGGGATGTGAAGCTGTTATTATAAATTTCATTTTGCACGGTCCCGGTATTGAGCAGGTGCATACCGATATTGGTTGAAGGAGAGGAGCCAAAGAATTGATTTTCCTCTATTTTGAACCCGGTGGTATGGGCATCCAGGTACAGACCTACCATTTCATCCTGTGTCCAAAGTCCTTCGGGATCGGTGATATCAAATGTGCTTTTTATAACCGCGGGGTATCCCATTAGCCTGAAATGCGCTCCCCGCCGGTTGTGATGGAACTCCGCAGAATCGACCGTAACGGTGAAATAGCCGTTATTGTTGAAGGCCCGGATGCCGTAATCAAAGTTTTCGAACCGGGACGGTATGGGCACGGAACAGGGATGTACTTGGTATAAGCAATCGCTTGTAATGTAATAACCTGAGCCGTGGCTTTCAATTCCTTTGCCCCTGTACCGGTCGTTCCGGGTGGAATAATTTCCAAAAGTGCAACCTGAAAAAACGATGCCGCCTACTTCGTCCATAAAGATACGCGAAGAAGGAGCCAGGGCCATGATATCATACAAATCATCGGTGGTTATAAAAGTGGTTTTTGAAAACCTGCTGAAATTCGGAAGAATATCCTGGGTAACGGGGTGCCTGTTGGTGTAAGGGAAAAAGTAAATATCGATCAGATTATCTTTAAAAAGTGCATTTTGACATGAAATAATCGCGCCGGAAGGATACCACCTTCTATCGTCATGATGACGTGTCGTCTCAATCCCCCTGACGGCGTACTCGATGCACCCGCCGTTGATCATGCTTACGATCCCTTGGTAATGCCCGGATTGCGGCATATCAGGATCTCCCCATACATCAATGCCGTTCCAGAGCGTCCCGCAGCTTGACGTAAGCTTTCCGCCATCAATGATGAGCTTTCCACCGGCCTCTACAAAAATGTCCACATTTTCCGGAAAAAATACAGTTTCGGTGATGGTCAACTCTGCAAGCCGTTTGATCCTGACATCTTTAAATTGAATCCTGAAAGGATCCGACCAGGTCACTGTTCCATCAATTTCTTCTTCGCCTTCCTCTGCATCACAACCATTGTATATTATCGTAAAATAAAAATCGTCCATGTCAAATTCGTTCAGGTGGATCCTGATATGGGCCAGCGCTCCCGGCTCCGCTTCTTGATAAAGTGTTATTTTGAATTGTGTGGAGCAGTTGTCCATGCAAACAGCCATGTCAGGCAGATCGTCCTCGTTGATATCGAAAGTGCCATTTTCATTCTGATATTCAATCGTAACTTTTCCTTTATCCTTCAGTTGATATCGCTTAAGATTCAGTTGTGCTGTTCCAGGGTTTTTAATTACAAAGGTGTAAGAATTATTGTTGCTGTTATTTCCGGTAACATTGACAATACCTTGATTTTTTACGGTTGAGGGCTGAAATATATTGTAATAAACTTCTATCTCCGGTGCCACAGGTATTCCATAATAGTTTGCATTATAAGGCCCGGTACGGTTGTCATTGTCATTGCTGTCCTGTTGATAGTCATTTGGAACACCCTCAGGCCGGGGACCGATACCCCAGTTGTAATAGCCGTCATGATCTTCGTCTCTAATTTGGACATTATATAATGTACCTTCTTCGATTATAACTTCAGACTTGAAGGAGAAAATCTGATCAATATCTCCTTGATTAATCACTATATTCCAAAACCCTCCATAACCACCATCATCACTATCTTTAAACACCCAGCATATTTTATTTTGATCCGTTACATAATACCCTATTAATGACATAACATGCCAAATATTTAAACTGGAACTACGAATTGAGAATGGCAAAGGTCCCTTATTGATCAAACGATGTTTTATAGAATCGACAGTATTAAAATAATATGGCGCAAGTACTTGGTGTCCTGAAGACTTAATACGGTATTGGGGTGGGTTGTCAGGGCATGTCACACAACAGTTCGTCCAAAATTGTTGTGTATAAATATAGCAATTTTCATCATGTACGCCATTATTTCTTAAATAAATCATTGACTTGTTTAATTCTCCACCTTCACAAACATTGTGTTGCGGGTTAGCGTAAGCACAGCATAAAACCTTTTGTTCACTTAAGTTGTAATTAATATGCTGATTGAAATAAAGGTTAGCTAATGCCTCAAGCGAAGCAACCGGGCCAAAAACCCAACATGCGCCACAATCCCCCTGGTCTGAGAAATCGGTAATCCACCCCAACCCATTTGCATTAAAATAAGGGGTATCCTCTACATCGGCGTTGTGTTTTGATCTCCAGTCAAAAGTTGATGGATAGATCGAACCGGTATTGGTGATGGGATTACCTCCCGAATATTGAAAACAACCTTGTATATAGTAATCAAACCCTTGCAAATTGTATTTTTTACTCTTAAACAATGTGGTTTTTATGTTGTAATATTTGGACAAAAGATTGTTATCACCAGCGATCCAATCCCAACCTTTCGATACAATGTTATAATTCATCATAAATAACTTCTGGACATCTTTATCTCTTTTGGATTGATATTGAAGGTTAGATAAATCTCCATCACGTGAAGTAGAATAATGTATTGAGTCAGCATGAAATATTGCATCAATTATTTGAATATGAACCGAATACGGTAAATAATCAAACAAATAACAAGTTTCATCACATTCATTTTCAAAATCAAATGAAGTTTCACCGACAATCATTGGATAAGCCTCATACACCATCCATTCATTGCCGGCACTATCAGTTAGTATCACCCTGACAAGGCTGGTGTCGCTGAGAAGCTGGACGGATCCGGAAATGCTCAGACCGTAAATCGTGTCAACCTGGCCAAAGGGAAAAATTTCTCCGTCGGCGGTGAAAGTGCTGTCGATTGGGATGGTTTGTGCCATGACAGAGGAGGTAAAGCCCATGCTAAGGGCCATGATCAACACGGCGACAATCCTGTGGGGGGGGGGGTAAATGTGCTCATAATCAATGGTTTAAAGGTTAACAATAAGAATGAAGTAAAGATAATACATTTTTCAGGAAAAGTCAATCATTTCTCATTTCGCAATGGCAAGGCACATTTCACAATAATGGGAAATGGGAAATGGGAAATGGGAAATGGGAAATGAAATGTTCAATGCTCGATGCTCAATGTTCAATGTTCAATGAAGTAGCCTATCATCCTGCGTATCGCCCTTTGGCAAACGGGGCAGAAGTTGTCGAATTTGATGATATTCATCGAGCAGTCGGGGTAGGGGCGGTAGAGGCCTTTTTCCATGTAGCCTGCCCCTTCGAAGACGCCCAGCTTTCCCTGCCATTCATCGCTGACGGGCGTGGGTACCGGGGTGCCGACAGGCAGCATGTCTTTCCACTTGGCGTCGAAATCGACCAGGCTGGTGATGTTCGGCTCCCAGGGCTCCTGCGTGATGTCGTAATAATCATCGGATGCCGTCCCCGATCCCTGGTACTCGTCGCCCAGGCCGGCGAAAGAGTGCCCGAACTCGTGGGTGAATACGAAACCGGAATTCCTGTCATCCACCGTGGTAATGGCATAGAAGTTATATATTCCCCCGCCGCCGTATTTGGGATGATTTACCAGGATGACGATCTGGTCATAGGGAGCGCGGGCGGCCACATTCCGGACGGTCTTGAAATCGGCGGTGGTCAGGTAACGCTCCGAGCCAAAAGTGTAAAAGCTGGAATTCAACAGCGTATTTCGCCAGATGGAGTCTCCCAGGATATCGGTGCCGCTCTCCTCCGACAGGGCCAGCACGGCCCGGATGTTGATCCTGTCCTTGTATTCCTCAAAAGGACGTGTGGCGAAAAGCGAGTCGCGGTAACGGTGGCAGTCAGCCAGGAATTTATCCATCTCTTCCGCGGTGTAACCTTCCGGCAAAAAAACGATGTCGAGCATTCTCCTGGGGTTCTTTCCGTTGTGGATGACCTCCACCGGGTAAACGGAGGGAGCGGGGCCGGAGATATCGTCTTTTTTGGGATCGATGGCGGTCTCAAAGGTTTTATTCCAGACCATATCTTTCCCACGGCTATGGATCTCGAGCCGGACCGGCCTGCGGGGCATCGGCAGCAGCATGCTCTCTGGAAAATTGCCGCATTCCGTCTTCGCCTCCTCTGTAGCCTGGTATTCGATGAAAAGGCTCGAGTAACCCCGGGAATAGATCAGCTTATCCGATCGCAGGTCGAAAACGAGCAGTTTATAGCTACCGTAATCGAACGGATCGATCAGGTTTTTACGCGGCCCTGCCCATGGCCCCTCTTTCAGTATTTCATCCTGTACAATGTATTCATCCTCAAAATTCCCCGAATGAAAATAATCGAAGCGCAGGGTCTGGTTTTTGAAATGCCTGGCAAACTGGGCGCTGGTTGATAAAAATGAAAATAATACCAGAATTATTACAGAAACTCTCATAAAAGGATTGATTCTTTCTTTCAGAAATTTTGAAATTCCACGCAAAGGTCGCAAAAAATAAAAAGACTCAAAGGGGTTTATTCTTCCGACGACTGAAGCCGTCGGTTCCAGGAATACTGAAGTTTGAAGAGGGTGTTCTAAAAGTCTATACAATCGGACTACAGCCTGGAACTGAGTCGTGCTCCAACGACTAAAGCCGTTGGTTCCGAGTATGTTACAAAAATTGGAACCGACGGCTTTAGTCGTCGGACTAACTTTTTGACTTTTTAGACAGCCTCAGCACCAAACGCCACTGTCCGGCACTAAAACACACCAAATTTGAAAGTGACCGTGCCGTTAAAACCATTCATCATATCCTTCGGGACATTTTGCATGTGCACGTCACTGGTCATCAGGTATGAAGCGCCGATAGCAAGGCGGACAAACCTGACCAGGTTCAGCTCGATCTCCACCCCGGGTTCAAATACAAAAAAGTAGTCGTAATCGTAAACATCATAAAAGTCGTAATCCCATTTATAGTTCCGCCATGTCCGGTCATTCAGCGCCAGCCCGCCGGCGCCGATGACCACCGGGAAAGAAACGTGTACCGGGAATTTTGGCCAGATGATTGGTTCAATCAGCAAACCTCCATATCCGCCTACAAGGTAATACCCTTCATTGCCTGACCAGTACCTGTCGAGATAGACCGAACTCGCCAGGCATTTTCCTGCCAGCCCGATCGTCACGTGATGGTCGATGATCCAACCGGCGCGGGCACCTACTGTCATGACACCGAGACCGTCGATCTGAGTGTAGCCCACTGAAATCCCGGCATAACCTCCATGGCTGACTTTCCGCTCGCTTGCTTTGAAAATTGTTTGGATTTCGGTGCTTCTTTCATCCTGGGCATAAGTACCGCCCGCAAAACCCAGCAGGATCAATCCTGCAAATAAACACCTCATTTTCATATCTTTCAATTATTAATCATTAATTCTCAATTCTTAATTTCATTCAGAAATTGTACCTGATGTGAAACCCGAAATCCCAGAAATTTATCCTGAAGAGATAAGGCCCATACATTTCGGCAAAGGGTTTAAATTCAACGCCCAGCGATACCGGGATTGATTTAAAGTTGCATTCCAGTCCGGCCACGCCATCGATCCCAACAGCAGGGCCCGAATACCGGTAGCGATTGTCAAACCGATAGTCGGGATAATATGCCGGATCAAGGGCATTACGGGAGTCGTTCCACCTTACATAACCACCATGCACTCCTCCGCCGTAGTAAAAGTAAATATTTTCGAGTTTCCTGTAAAAAACGGGCCGCCTTGCTTCGAATAACAAGTAGAGCTGTGCACCTCCACTGCGGAAACCGACGATCATTTCATATGCGAAATCATTGGCGGTGATGATCCTGCCTGTGAACCCGGTTGTGCCGCCGAACCGGAACCCTGCTTGCTTTTGTGTATGCTGGGCAAAGATTTCTCCCGTTGAAAGGAGTATTAATGCTATCACGCTGATTATTAAGTACTTCTTCATATGATTTGAATAGGTATATGTTTAAGGATGAATGAGTTTCCCTGAACCGCTGATCTTTACATTAATAACGGGATTACCCATGTAATATATATTTCCGCTGCCCGAAATATTCACATCGAGATATTCCTCCACTGTAAGGTACATGCTCCCGGAGCCCGAAATGGTGGCATAACATTCTTTCTGGAGTAGTTCATAGGATTTGATCGATCCGGAGCCGGAGATTTTGAAAACGCCCTTCCTGATATTGCCCCAGATGTCCATGTCGCCTGAACCGCTAATAGTGGCATTCAGCTCATCCGCTTCAATGCCGATATCGACCGAGCCGGAGCCTGAAATGTTACAGGAAAGCTTATCCACCGTACCGGAAAAGAAAATATAGCCTGATCCTGAAATACTGACATCAAGTTCGCCGGCGGTTATGTTCTCTGCCCGGAGAAGGCCCGACCCGCTGAGCTTGGCTTCGGTAATGTCATCCACGTGGATAAACAGCTTCATCGGGTAATGGTTCCGGAGGAAGTCGCGGGTATCGATGATCAGTGCCGAACCCTGGACCCGGGTCCGGATCAATGGTATCAGGTTGGACTCAGCCTCGATGAATACTTCATTGGTTCCATCTTGAATAATGTAAACATCAAAGTTGCCCTCGTTGATTACCCTGTTGAAACTATCGACCTGCCTCGATTCCGTGGTAACATTGTAATTGCCGTCCACTTTGTTCCATTTATCACAACTGCTGAAAATCAACAGTGCTGATGCTATCAGCAGCGCCTGCAAACTCAGTCTTCTTTTCATATTGAAGTATTTTTGGTTTAATTTATAATGACAGTAAAATTTATCAATGGTTACTATTTTTGGAAAGATTTTTTAAGATTTCATCAGGTATAGTTTTCCTGCTTTCATGTTGAGGATGACCGGGACCTTTGGTTTGCCGCTTTTCCCTGCTTTAATCGAAACCCTGAAATTCTTCGGGGCTCCTTCAACAGGTTCTTCTTCTTTGGAGATGATGCGCAGACTTTCAATTACCTGCGTTTTATCGTCACGCCGGAGGTCCAGGTCAAAGAGGTGTTCATTATCGATGTAAAGAGTAATGTCGGAATACTGGGAAACGAAATCCATGCGCTGAAACTGGCCTGAAATGCCCAGTACTTTGATATCACCGTAGTTCGACTTCAGGTTGATCCTCGATCTCACTTTATCGAGGGTGATATAGGAGAAAAACAGATCCCCGGAGATTTCTCCCGTTACCCTGATGGAATAGCGGTCCCGCCTGGAATCCACCTGAATTTTGTCGATGGAGTTGATATAAAGCTTAGACGACCGGGTCTCAAGGTTGAGGTCACCTCCTTTTTCCAGGTTTAATTCGGCATAACCCAGTGAAATGTTTGCGCTCGTGATCTGGTTAACGGTTGCATTCCCAAAATCCAGCTTAATCCTTGCCGGCCCCCGGAAAGCGTGGGCTTTCATATCACCGTTCGACAGGGTGATGTCGACTTTCCCTGTATGTTCGGTTGTATAAATATTTCCGAACTTGTTATCGATCTTCAGGTCGTTTTTGGCAGGATAATATAGGGTGTAGTCGATGCGGGTAGTGGTGCCAGTGCTGAAAATCGTGCTGGCCACGTCGGTCATCTCGGTCCAGAAGGTGCTCTGCCCCTTGAATACCGTTTGGGCAATCACATAATAGGCCGTTGATTTAAAGCTGAAATCGATGTAGTCGAAGATCTTATCCGCCCTGGCCTGCTTGTTGGATGTAACGGTCAGGTCGATCTCGAATACCACCGAATCTTTGCTCCATGGCCTTGCGGATAATATCAACAGATAATGCAGGCAGTTCTTCATCCATTTTCTCCTCAGTTTCATCAAACGGCGACATATCCTCAAAGTACTCCAGTTTTGTCCTTTTCCTGGTCAGCTCATTGATGCAGCGGTTGATCACGATCCGCTTCAACCAGGCGCCAAAGGTCGAATCGTACCTGAAACTCCCGATACGACGAAATGCCTCGCTGAATGATTCCTGCAGCATATCTTCCGCCTCTTCCCGGTTGTGCATCATGCGAAGACAAATGTTGTACATGGCTTTAGCATACATCCGGTAAAGCTGGTACTGGGCCTGCCTGTCCCCTTTAATGCTGCTTTCAATGACATCCCTGGTTACATCGTTCAGCTCCAAATCCGGTTTTTCGTTTAAAGGTTTCACTGATTAATGACAAAAAATTTACGCAGTGGTTGCAATTTTTCAAAAAAGTTAAAATATTTTTTATTTTTGAAGTGTCATATTGACATTTATACATGATTTTCAGGCAATTCATATCGAAAAAACAGATCTTTCTCAACATCAAAAGCAGGGATGGGTTTTAGTTCATTTCTTGCCCATAGCGGTTAAATGAACGACGAAAATAGTATCAATTGTATTCAATCCAGACCAAAACATGAAATTGCCTTTTGCTGAATCCTACAAGATAAAAATGGTGGAGCATCTTTACCGCAGCATGAAATCGGAGCGGGAGCAGTGGATCAAAGATGCCAGGTACAACCTGTTCAATTTGCGGAGCGGCCAGGTTTTCATCGATCTGCTGACCGACTCCGGGACCGGCGCCATGAGCGACCTGCAATGGTCGGAAATGATGCTGGGCGATGAAAGCTATGCCGGCGCTTCTTCCTATTTCAAGATGAAGGAGGCGATCCGGCTGATCCTCGGCTTTGAATATTTTCTCCCAACGCACCAGGGGAGGGCCGCTGAGAATGTCCTCTTCTCCGTCATGGTCAGACAGGGGGACATGGTCCCCGGCAACGCCCATTTCGATACGACCAAGGGCCATATCGAATTCCGGAAAGCCACAGCGGTCGACTGCACCATTGCGGAAGCCTACGACACCTCGGTTTATCATCCATTCAAAGGGAATATCGACCTTGAAAAACTGGAGGAATTTCTCCGTACACATCCCAGGGAGCAGGTGCCGATGGTCATTGTGACGATCACCTGCAATACACCTGGCGGACAGCCGGTATCGATGGAAAATATCAAAGGCGTCCATGCCCTGGCGAAAAAATACGGCATCCCGCTGTTGTTCGACGGCGCCCGTTTTGCCGAAAACGCTTATTTCATCAAGAAACGCGAGCCGGGATACGAACATCTGACTATTCGCGATATCGTAAAGGAAATGATGGGCTATGCCGATGTCATGACCATGAGCAGCAAGAAGGATGCGATCGTGAACATGGGCGGCTTCATCGCATTCAGGGAAGAAGAACTGTTTAAAAAAGCCAGTGTTTACAATATTTTATTCGAGGGGTATATCACTTACGGCGGGATGTCGGGCCGCGACATGAACGCCCTGGCGCAGGGGCTTTATGAAGGGACCGAATTCGACTACCTTGAAACCCGCGTCGGACAGGTGGAATACCTGGGCAGATTGCTGGCAGATTACGGCATCCCGGTGCAGCAGCCTTTTGGCGGGCATGCCATTTTTGTCGATGCCCGCAAGTTTTTGCTGCATGTGCCACCAGAGCAGTTCCAGGCTCAGACACTGGCGGTGGAGCTCTACCTCGAAGGCGGTGTAAGGGGTGTGGAGATCGGCACCCTGCTGGCCGACCGCGACCCGGTAACCCGCGAAAACAGGTACCCGAAGCTGGAGCTTATGCGGCTCACTCTTCCCAGGCGGGTTTACACCGACAATCATATGAACTACGTGGCCACCTGCCTGAAGAACATCTGGGACCGCCGCGATGAAATCAAATCCGGCCTGCGCATCATCAGCGAAGCGCCCATCTTACGGCATTTTACGGTTGAGCTGGAGAGGGCGTAGGGCTAAATCAATAATTCTCAACTTCCAGCTCAAAGTATGCCTGGGAGTGCTGGCAGGCCGGGCAGTTTTTGGGAGGTCTCTTCCCCTCGTGCAGGTAACCGCATACCCTGCACTTCCAGACCACTTTTTCATTCCTTTCAAATGCCATCCCGGATTCAAGGTTTGAATAAAGTTTCAAATACCTCTCCTCATGGGCTTTTTCAACTTTTGCGATGATCTTGAATGCGGTGGCGACCTCCTTGAAGCCCTCTTCCTCGGCTATCCTTGCAAATTCCGGGTAAAGGCTGGTCCACTCCTCGTTCTCACCCTCTGCGGCAGCTTTCAGGTTTTCCAGGGTGTTACTGATTATGCCTGCCGGATAGGTCGCAGTGATCTCCAGCATTCCTCCTTCAAGGAATTTGAAAAACTGCTTGGCATGAGAGCGCTCGTTCTCGGCAGTTTCTTCAAAAATAGCGGCGATCTGCTCCAGTCCTTCCTTACGGGCCTGTTTGGCATAAAAATCATAGCGGTTGCGCGCCTGGCTCTCCCCTGCGAAGGCTTTCAGCAGGTTCTTTTCAGTTAGTGTTCCTTTAACAGATTTCATAGTCTTTTGGTTATTATCCGGCGAAGATAATAAAGAAATTTCATGGTTATTATTAGATTTGCAGATGAATTCATCTGTGAAAAGTCTGTGCTCATCTGTGTAATCTGTGGTGAATAACATTTCATATCAACATGGAGGAAAAACAAAAAACAGGAAAATATAGCAGGATTTACAACCAACTGGAAGAACTTCTCAGGGACAAGCCCGGTACCATAGCATGCATGGCGACGATTGTTGCCGTTCTGCATCACAAAATGGAGCATTACTTCTGGACAGGGTTTTACCTCCTGGATGATGGAGAACTACTCGTCGGGCCTTACCAGGGTAGCCTGGCCTGCATCAAACTGAAGAAAAACACCGGCGTTTGCTGGGCCGGGATCAACCGGAAGGAAACAGTCATTGTTCCCGATGTCCACCAATTCCCCGGTCATATTGCCTGCGATTCCCGGTCCAACTCGGAAATAGTCATACCGCTGAAAAACCAGAAAGGTGAAATAGTCGGGGTTCTGGATGTCGACAGCAGAAAGTTTGACGCTTTCGACGAAACCGACGGTGTCTGGCTGGAGCGGATTGTGGGGCTCGTTGGGTGGGCCGGACTTTAGGACTTTAGGACTGTAGGACTGTAGGACTGTAGGACTGTAAGACGGTAAGATAGAAGAATAAAGAGAAAAGCCAGAGGCCAGTAACCAGTAACACGAAAAATATAAGCATGAAATTACCTATTATAAGAATCAGTAAAGAATTTAATTTCGATATGGCCCATGCACTTTTGGGTTATGATGGGTTATGCAAAAATATCCACGGCCATTCTTACACCCTGGTGGTTACGGTCAAAGGCTCTCCCATCAATGATGACACTTCCCCTAAAAATGGCATGCTGATTGATTTCAAAGACCTGAAGAACATCATAAAACAGCAGATCATCAGCAGGTTCGACCATGCCTTACTGTTAAACAGCAAAACGCCAAGGGATCTTGTCGAAATAATGATGAAAAATTATGATAAAATCGTTCTGCTCGATTATCAACCGACAACCGAGAATCTGATTGCCGATTTGGCAGACCAAATCAAAAGCCTCCTTCCTGAAAACCTGGTTTTATATGGCTTACTCCTTCGCGAAACCCAAACATCCTATGCTGAGTGGTTTGCAGAAGATCAATAGGGGGAGAAACGACTAACGACTAATGACTAACGACTAATACCAATGCCCCCAAGGCTACCAGAACCAATGCAATGCCTGCCAGGGCCTCTGGTGTGCGGGCTGACCGGATAACGCTGGTTTTGCCCAACCTGATGCCAAATATGGTAACAAGAAATGCCAGGGCGGCAAGAATTACAACGCTGTGCCAGATCATACCTGTCAAAATGCCCATTCCAATGCCTGTCAGGAATGTATTTATACCGGTGAGTAAAGCAAATCCTGCAGTCCATCTCATATTATCGGCCGGTATGATCCGGTGCTCGGGACTCCTGCGCCGGGACTCCATGAAAAGCCTTGCCCCGATAAAAAACAAGATCATGATCGCAATGGGAAAGGCCATGTCGCGCAGCCAGCCGGTTATAGCATAGCCGATCAGCCAGCCCAGGCCCAGCATAAGTGCCTGTGCAAAGGCAAATATAAAAGCCATCCGGAATATCTCCCCCCATTCAATACACCGGTAAACACTGCTGTTCAATGCTACCGAAAAGCATGAAACCGAGAGGCTGATGGTAATGATGATGATGGCGGCCAGGTCCAATTGTTTTTGTTTTCTG
>JAHYJL010000041.1 GCA_019429045.1 Bacteroidales bacterium | reverse complement strand
TGGCCAACGGCTGAAATTGCAGTCATGGGGCCAGAGGGGGCGGCCAATATCATTTTCCGGAACGAAATAAAAAATTCTGATAACCCGGAAGCCACACGCAAACTGAAAATCAAAGAATACAAGCAGAAATTCGCCAACCCTTATGTTGCTGCCGCATATGGTTATATTGACGGAGTGATAGAACCCCCGGAAACCCGCAACATGCTTGTCCATGCCTTGCACATCTCTTCACAAAAGCAAGAAACGCCACCTAAGAAAAAACATGGTATTCCCCCATTCTAATCCCAGTGATGATGAAAAAGCAAGCTGAACAAACGGAAAAGAAAAAGCAGAATGGTTTTAAAACTTTCCATCTGAATGAGGTCAATTACAAGACCCTTTTTACCCTTAAATATACTCAACGAAAGCCTTACCAGGAATCTGACCCAAAAAAAATCACTGCTTTCATTCCTGGAAAGATCAAGAAGGTATTCGTGAAAAAAGGTCAGCGAGTCAAGGAAGGAGACAGGATGCTTGTTCTTGAAGCTATGAAAATGAACAATAACATTTTCGCACCGATGCAGGGTACCATTAAAGAGGTATATGTTACACCCGGCATATCAGTAGCGAAAGATGCCCTGCTGGTGGAATTCAAATGAACGTTTTGGATTAATGTTGAAAAAGCCGGTTGGTGCTGACAATAAAGCTGATAATTTCCTCCCGGCCCAGGCCTGTTTTTGATGAAGTAAGGATAATTGGCGGCAGTTCCTCCCAAAAAGACATAAGTGCTGTTTGATAGTCTATTAGACTTGAAGATAACTGCTGTGAGGATAGCTTATCAGTTTTGGTGAATATGATAGTGAAATGCAAATTGTTTTCACCAAACCAACTGATCATCTGCCTGTCGTTTTCCTGCATCGGAAGCCTGGCATCAACCAGAATAAAGGTCGACATCAGGTTGTTCCTTCTCAGCAAGTAATCTTCTATCACTTTCTCCCATTTTTTTCTCATGCTTTGCCCTATGCGTGCATAGCCATAGCCAGGCAGGTCGACAAGGTACCATTCGTCATTGATTAAAAAATGATTGATTAGCCTGGTCTTTCCGGGTGTTGTGGAGATTTTGGCCAGCATTTTTTTTTCCGTGATCATATTGATCAATGACGACTTACCCACATTGGATCTACCGATGAAAGCGTATTCGGGATAGGCCGGTTCAGGACACTGACGGTAATCAGCGCTGCTGGTTACAAAGGTTGCGGTTAAGTGATAGCCCAAAGAATTATTCTTTTTTATAGGTGGCGATATGCCGGTCCTTTTTAAAATCGTAAATATCGCTGATAGTAACAATGATGCCCGTTTCTTCAACGTCCCCGAAACTACGGTTCAGTGCTGTACCGAAGGTCTTCATAGTTGAAGAAAGACTCATATATGCATTCACGAGCGGTGGCACATTCTCATTCCTGGCCCTGACTTGCTGGACAAGGATTTTAAAATTCTCTTCATAGGTAGCTCCGGTGAATATACTATCCAGGTATTGCATTGCATGGCGAAGTGGCAATGACTCTTTTGGAACCAGCAAACGTTCATGGTCCGGAAAGAATTTTAAGAGAAAATATAATACCAGATCCCTTGCCAGGTGGTCGTAATGCGGGTACATGGTCACCTTGCCAAACAGGTATTTGATTTCCGGATGGTCGATCACAATGGCCCCAAGACCATCCCAGAGATTATCCAGCGAGTACATCCCTTTTCTCAGGTTGAACTGCGGCTGGTAATTCGGTTGAACGAATGACCTACCCAGTTCAATGCTCCAGGGAAGGTATTCCAGGATAAATTTCTCAGAAAAATCGAATAACTCTGCCGTTGGTGACATCACCTCACCTTTATCCGTCACAACGATATCATTTCCGCGGCCAAAACGATAGCCACCGATAATTTCCTTCTCTTCAGGATTCCAGACGATCAATTGCCGGAATGGATTTTCACCCAGGTCAAACTCATCCACATCCACCCCCAGGCCGGTACCACCACCGGCATCCCGGAAAGTAATTTCCCGGAGCCTGCCGATCTCCTGCATCAGGTTCGGACCATTCCGGTGATCGAAAATGTATATTACATTGTTGCCGTTATTGGTTTTGCGGACATATTTATCCTTTGTGAGCTCGGATTCGAGTAATGCCTTTTCAACGGGTGGTATGATCTCTTGCATAAAGAGTTAATATTAGGATCATCAATAGGGAAAAATCTCATCTGGATTATATTGCAGCCGATAAACGTGTTCACGCAACAAACCCGCCCACTCATAGTCTGTTTTTCTTTTATCAAACGTTGATATCGGAATAGGCTTACCAAACGTAATTTCTATCATCTTATTGCGGAATTTTATTAATTCATCAGGCAGGAAAAGCATTTCAATATTCATCTTTATACCCAGCCATTTTCTGAGATTGGCAAGGTTATAAAAAAATGCTGAATTTCTCCCGGAAATAAATACCGGGACAATATCCCTGCCCGAAGCCTTTGCCTTAGATAAAAAAGTTTTCTTCCATTCAACATCCTTTATTATACCTGACTGTTTCCGGGAAACCAATCCGGCCGGAAAATACAATATCACCACCTCAGAGGCAAATGTCTCATTGAAAAGGCGGATATTCTCAGCATTGCTGCCGTGCTTATTGACAGGTATAAAAAGTTCATAAAGGTTAGGCAGGTTTAGAAGGAGGTCATTGACAGGGAATACGACATCTTTTCTCAATTTCCCTGTTTCATGCAGCAAAGCTATGCCATCCATCCCTCCCAGCGGATGATTAGCGGCAATGATATACCTCCCATTGGGTTGTAATGCAGGAGGGTTTTTGACCTTTGTAGCAACATGAAAATCCGCAAGGATAGCCTGAGCATAATCCAATCCCCATTTGTCCTTGTTCTTCCACATGAAAGCATTGAACTCATCCTGGTGAATTATCCTTTTCAGGAGATTAAAAACAAAACGTGGCATGGTGCTGGCAAGGCGTGGATTTTTCGATCGGAACACCTTTTCCAGATCAATGAACTTTTCGGTGACAACCGGCAGGTCTGCCTTTGATTTTCTTTGTGCCGTCGATTCCATAAAAACTGTTTCAGGAACAAATTTAATCCAATCTTTCAAAACATGGTTTAAGATCTTCAATTTCCTGAAATGTAAAAATTGTTAATAAAAATTGAAACCTTGTTAGTATAAAAGTGGTAGAAAGTGGTAGAAAGTGGTAAATATACGCTTATTTTTACGTCAAAATTCCTCAGATACTTGTTAAACATTATCGGGACATACGAATGCAAAGTAGACTCCAAAGGAAGGCTCATGTTCCCAGTGGCTTATAAATCGCAGCTTTCAGAGATTTTAAGCCAGGGATTTGTTATTAAAAGGAGCATCTTCAGGAATTGTCTTGAGTTGTACCCGGTTCCGGAATGGAGCGCTGAGAGTGCCCGCATTAACAAGCTGAACCGTTTCCGGAAGAAAAATGTCGATTTCATCCGTAAGTTCATGGCGGGGGTTAAGACAGTGGAGCTGGACAGTACCGGCCGGATGCTGATCCCCAAGGACCTGTTCAATTTTGCCGGCCTGAGCAAAGACATTGTAATGGCATCGGTAGTGAATAAAATTGAGATATGGGATAAAGCCGAGTATGAAAAAGCGGTGACTTACGATCCTGAGGAATTTGCCGACCTGGCCGAAGAGGTCATGGGCGACATGGACGTAGAACCAAATGAGTGATGTACCACATACCTGTTCTTTTGGAAGATAGCATTAAAAGTCTCAGCATCGATCCCAGCGGGATTTATGTCGATGTGACTTTTGGCAGCGGGCAGCATTCCGGGCTGATCCTGGAGAAGCTTGCCAATGGCAGGCTCATTGCGTTCGACAGGGACCAGCATGCTGCTCAAAATGTTTTTATTGACGACCGTTTCCTTTTTATCAGGCAAAACTACCGGTATCTTAAAAACTTCCTTTTCCTGAACGGCATTAAGCACATCAATGGCCTGTTAGCCGATCTGGGTGTTTCCTCTCACCAGATAGACCAGCCGGAAAGGGGATTCTCAACACGGTTTAACGGAGAATTGGATATGCGGATGGACTATGAGCAGGAGCTTACAGCCAGTGAGATCGTCAATACTTACAGCGAAGATCGGTTGACCGGGATCTTAAGTCAGTTTGGGGAGGTCTCCAATGCCGGGAGGCTGTCTGCAGAGATTTGTAAAGCCAGAACAACAAAGACCATAGGATCAACCGGAGAACTGAAAGATATCCTCCTGCGGCATGCTCCCCGCGGCAGGGAAAACCAATACCTGGCCAAAGTTTTCCAGGCATTTCGTATCGAGGTCAATGAAGAAATCGAATCATTGAAAGAGATGCTTCAGCAAGCCGCCGAATTGCTGATCCCCGGAGGGCGGATAGTGGTCATCTCCTATCATTCCCTGGAAGACAGGATCGTTAAGAACTTCTTCAAAACAGGAAATTTTGAAGGCAACGTGGTCAAGGATTTTTACGGAAATCCCATCGCTGCATTGCGACCGGTCACCCGTAAACCCATTGTTCCGTCAGTTCAGGAAATCAGCGATAATCCCCGTTCCCGAAGCGCTAAAATGAGAATAGCAGAAAAGGTTTAAGATGAAGGAGGAAAAACATATGTCGGGCAATACATTTCTTAAACCGGAAAGGAAAAATCCTTTGTCGAAAGATAAGGTCGGGCGTTCGATGCATTCAATGCTTGACGGGACCTTCCTTACACGGGAGCGCTTCATGCGGGCCCTGCCTTTCATCCTTATGCTGATGCTATTAGGTATTGTTTACATCACTAATATTTTCCAGGTCGAAAGAAAAAAGCGGCAAATCGACAAACTGGAGGAGGAGCTCAGGGAACTGCGCTATGAATACATCTCTACCCGCAGCAAGCTCATGTACGAAAGCAAGCCGTCGGAAGTAGCATTAAAATTAAAGGAAACAGGGATCAGTGAATCATTGGTTCCCCCGCAGAAAATCAAAGCAGAGGCTAAATCAGACGATGATATGCCATGAAAGATATCAAAAAGGACATATTATGGCGGGTTTACCTCATTTATTTCGTGGTTTTAGCCATTGCAATCGGTATCATTTCGCGTGCTGCTTTTATCCAGTTTGCATTAAGGGAAGATCTCATGGAGAAGGCTAAAAAGCAGGAGATCAGGTATTTCCCGATAGAAGCGCTGCGGGGTAACATCTTTGCACGGGACGGTAGCCTGCTGGCTTCATCTATCCCGATTTTCGAAGTGAGAATGGATCTTTCTTCCGAAGTAGTATCTGATATTCACTTTCAATCAGCCATCGATTCACTGTCGCTCATGCTTTCGCAGCTTTTCAGGGACAAAGATGTCAGGACTTACAAAGCCGGCCTGCAAAAGGCCAGGAAAGAGGGAAACCGGTATTTCCTTGTAAAAAACAACGTCCGATACGAAGAACTTAAAAAATTAAAGGAGTTCCCGATTTTCCGTCTGGGCCGGTTCCGGGGCGGGCTGATCATCATCCGAAAAACAACCAGGGAACTTCCCTATAAAGAACTGGCCCGCAGGACCATCGGATTTGAAAATGCAGCTGAAACCATTTATGTCGGGCTGGAAGGGGCGTATACTGATGTTTTGAGCGGTGAAGGTGGCCTGCAATTAAAGCGCAGGATCAGCAACGGCGACTGGATACCGCTTGGCGACAGGCCTGAAGTAGAGCCAAGGGATGGGATGGACATCATCACGACCATCGATATCAATATCCAGGATCTCGCCCAGACATCCCTGGCGTTGCACATGCACGAGCACCAGGCTTACCAGGGCTGTGCTATCCTGATGGAGGTAAAGACCGGTGAGATCAGGGCGATTACCAACCTGCGGTATGATCCGAGTGACGGTAAATACAAAGAGCTATATAATTATTCGGTGGGGGAATCTGTTGAACCGGGATCGACCTTTAAACTGGCCTCGGTCGTAGCGGCCCTTGAAACCGGCAAGGTAAAGCTCAACGATTACTATTTTGTAGGAAACGGCAGCGTCAAATACCATAGCCGGGTGATGAAAGATGTTCACCGGCCAGACTCCAGTTATTTGACGATCAGGGAAATATTTGAGGAATCATCCAATGTCGGGATATCGCAGATAATCACATCCCTGTTTTCATCGCGGCCTGAAGCATTTGTGGAAAGTCTGAGAAAGATGTCATTGGGTGAACCCCTGGGCATTGAAATACCCGGAGAGGGAAAGCCCATATTAAAGGATCCTAAAGATAAGCGCCATTGGTACGGGACCACCCTGCCCTGGATGTCGATAGGTTATGAACTTACTATGACACCCTTACAGATCCTGACCTTCTTTAATGCCATTGCAAATGACGGTATAATGGTCAAACCTATGTTCGTCAATGAGATCAGGGAGGGCGGCAAGACAGTAGAAAAATTTGAACCTGTTGTTATCAATCCATCCATTTGCTCGAAGACGACCCTTGACGCTGTCAGATCACTGCTTGAAGGTGTGGTGACCCATGGAACAGGTAAAATACTGAAAGATACCATTTACAAGATCGCCGGTAAAACCGGGACTGCCCTGGTTGCCGATGCCAACCGGGGCTATGCCCAGAAACATTATAATGCCTCATTCGCCGGCTACTTCCCTGCCGATAATCCGAAATACTCCTGCATCATTGTTGTCAACCGTCCGCAAAGCGGCAAGATCTATGGCGGAGCAGTCGCCGCACCGGTTTTCAAAGAAATCGCCAATAAAGTATATGCGACGCAACTTGACATTCATGACTTGAAGGACCGTAAAACCAAACCCTCCGTGATTCCCCAGACACCAGCAACCGGGTATTACGAAGACATCCGGAACAGCCTGGCATCATTGTCTTACCCAGCCGTACAACCAAAGAAGGCAGCGGACTGGATATCTCTTGACAGCAGTAAGTATGCTTTGATCATGAAACCAATAGATTTCAGCCCTGATACAGTCCCGGACCTGACCGGGATGACAGCCAAAGATGCCATTTTCCTGCTGGAAAAAGCCGGCTTGACGCCTACGATCAAAGGCAAGGGGCTGGTCTTCTCACAGTCACTACCTGCCGGAACACCACTGATCCCGGGTACCGATGTTATGTTAACCCTTGAAAACCCGAAGCGATGAGAAGGCTTACGGATATATTGTACAAGGTTAGGCCACTCCAGATAAACGGTGATGAAAACATCGAAGTGAACGAAGTTTGCTTTGACTCCAGGCTAGTCAGAACAGGCGATCTTTTCGTTGCGGTCAAAGGGATGCAGTCAGACGGGCATGGTTTTATCCCGCAAGCTTTGAAGTCAGGCGCTGCTGCCATTGTATGCGAGGAATTACCGGAAAATGTTGCAATCACCGGGGCAACTTTCGTAAAAGTCGCCGACAGCAGTGAGGCGCTCGGTATTATCGCTTCAAATTACTTCGGCAATCCTACCAAAGAGCTACATCTCATTGGGATCACCGGGACAAATGGAAAGACCACCTGTGTCACGCTGCTGTATAGAATTTTTACGGAACTGGGGTACTGCTGCGGATTGCTGTCGACCATCCGGAATATTATCGCCGGAGAAGAAATAGTGGCAACACACACAACACCTGACCCTCTTCAGATCAACCGGCTGCTTCGCAAACTGGCCGACGAGGGTGGAAGTTATTGTTTTATGGAAGTGAGCTCACATGCAGTGGACCAGCAACGCATTGCCGGCCTGAAATTTACAGGAGGGGTATTCACAAACATCACGCATGACCACCTGGATTACCATAAGACTTTCCAGGAGTACCTAATTGCAAAGAAAAAATTCTTCGATCATTTACCTGCCGAAGCATTCGCGCTGATCAATGCCGATGACAGGAACAGCAGGGTGATGGTCCAGAATACTCCGGCAAGGGTTTACACTTACGCATTGAAATCACCCGCTGACTTCAAATGCAGGGTGCTGGAAAATCAATTCGAAGGACTGCAAATTTCTCTGAATGACAGGGAACTCTTTTGCAGGCTAACGGGGGAATTCAATGCATATAACCTCTCCGCTGTCTATGGTACGGCCATATTGGCCGGTCAGGATCCGGAAAGGGTACTGATGTTGCTAAGCGCCATACCACCTGTGGAAGGGAGATTTGAAACGCTGCATTTGGCCGGCAATATTACAGGGATCATCGATTACGCCCACACTCCCGATGCATTGAAGAATGTGTTGACGACCGTTGGAGATATCCGGACGCGGAATGAGAAGCTGATCACAGTGGTTGGCGCCGGCGGGGATCGTGATAAAGCCAAGCGTCCAGTCATGGCAAAGATTTGCGCTGAAAAAAGCGACCTGCTCATCCTGACCTCCGACAACCCCCGTTCCGAAGACCCGGAAGCGATCATCCGTGAAATGCTGGGGGGAATTGAGGCCGATCACCAGCGGAAGGTTATGTCCATAACCAACCGTAAAGAGGCGATCCGCACGGCCTGCAACCTGGCAAAACCGGGAGATATCATCCTGATAGCAGGCAAAGGCCATGAAAAATACCAGGAAATCAAAGAGGTCAGGTATCCTTTTGATGATAAAAAGATACTGGAAGAGATGTTTAACCAGACTAACCATAAACCAGAATAGATCATGCTGTATTATCTGTTTGATTATCTGCAACGATGCTGTGATGTCCCCGGGGTGGGGGTTTTCCAGTATATCTCATTCCGGACTGCTGCCGCAGTAATCATATCGCTGTTTATCTCACTGGTTTTTGGTAAACGATGGATTAAATACCTGAACAAGAAACAGGTTGGCGAAACAATCCGCGACCTGGGGCTGGAGGGCCAGCAGGAAAAACAGGGCACGCCCACCATGGGTGGGCTGATCATCCTGGCTTCCATCCTTGTACCCACTCTCTTGTTTGCCAAACTTCACAACATTTATGTCATCCTGATGCTTTTTACGGTGGTCTGGCTTGGCAGTGTAGGTTTCCTGGACGATTATATAAAAGTATTCCGGAAAAACAAGGAGGGTCTCAGGGGTAAGTACAAGATCATTGCCCAGATCATCCTGGGAATCGTGGTCGGGGCTACCATGTTTTTTTCCGATTCGATCGGTATCAAGGAGAAACAGCTGCAGGGCGCATACAATATTGAACATCAGGTCACCGCCGGCGACCCCTCCACTCGGTTCAGTGAAGTAGGGGTAAAATCAACCAAAACCACGATCCCTTTTGTTAAAAACAACGAATTTGATTACGCAGTTCTGTTGAAGTGGATGGGAGAAGGATATGAGAAATATGCTTACCTGGTATTCATTCCCATCGTCATATTCATCATTGCCGCCGTTTCCAATGGCGCCAACCTGACCGACGGGATGGATGGCCTGGCCACCGGCACATCGGCAATTATCGGGGCGACACTTGGACTGCTGGCGTGGGTGTCGGGCAATATCATTTTTGCTGATTATCTGAACATCATGTATTTGCCTGATACAGGTGAACTTACAATTTTCATCGGAGCCTTTGTGGGGAGCTGTATCGGGTTCCTCTGGTATAACTCATACCCTGCACAGGTTTTCATGGGCGATACTGGTAGCCTTGCCCTGGGCGGTACGATAGCCGTATTTGCCATTCTCATCCGGAAGGAGCTGCTGATACCTGTTTTATGTGGGATCTTCCTGGTAGAAAGCCTATCGGTCTTGCTTCAGGTGGGATATTTCAAATTCACCAAACGCAAGTATGGCGCAGGCCGGCGTATTTTCAAAATGTCGCCCTTGCACCATCATTATCAGGTCCTGGGATATCCTGAACCAAAAATAGTGCAGCGGTTCATGATCGTGGGCATCATGCTGGCTGTCATGGCCATCATTACACTGAAACTCAGATAGCATGAAAAGGTTCGACATATTCATAATGGGAGCAGGCGAAAGCGGGACCGGGGCAGCAGTCTTGGCCAAGAAGCAAGGCCTGTGCCCGATGGTGTCGGACAAGGGAACCATAAAGGAAAAATATAAGCAAATACTCACGGCTGAAGAGATAAGCTTTGAAGAGGGCAGGCATTCTGAAGCGATCATGCTGCAAACCCAGGAGATTATTAAAAGCCCCGGAATTTCCGATAATCTCCCCTTATTGGCCAACGCCCGCAAAAAAGGCATCCCGGTCATTTCTGAAATTGAATTCGCCTGCCGTTTCACCAGGGCCCGGCTCATCTTTATCACAGGGAGTAACGGGAAAACCACCACTACCCTTCTCACCCATCATATCCTGAAATCTGCCGGTTTGAATGCCGGTGTAGCAGGAAATGTAGGGAAAAGTTTTGCATGGCAGGTGGCTGAACGGGATCATGACTATTATGTTTTGGAAATCAGCAGCTTTCAACTTGACGGCATGTTCAGTTCCAAAGCGGATATCGCCATCCTGCTGAACATCACTCCCGATCACCTGGATCGCTATGAACATGATTTCAGGAAGTATACCGCTTCCAAATTCAGGGTAACCAGCAACCAAACATCGAATGACTCATTTATCTACTGCCACGATGACCCGGTGATCCGGCAGTTTTTATCCGGCAAGGCCATAGGCCCGAAAAGATATCCATTCACAGCAAAAGGAAAGGATTTTAGTGAGGGTGCATATCTCCATGATAATCAATTGTTTTTCAGTATAAAAGAAAAAGAATTCACTATGACATTAGAAGAATTAGCCCTGCAAGGCAGGCACAATCTCTACAATTCCATGGCAGCAGGAATTGCCGGTCGGTTACTGGATATCCGCAAGGATACGATCAAGCAGTGTCTGTCGGATTTTCAGAATATCGAGCACCGCCTGGAGTCGGTCGCCAGTATTCACGGGGTAGAATACATCAACGATTCCAAAGCCACCAATGTCAATTCGACCTGGTATGCCCTGGAAAGCATGCACAAACAGGTAATCTGGATCGCGGGTGGACTGGATAAGGGTAATGATTACTCCTCGCTGCTGCCGTTGGTAAGTACGAAAGTCAGGGCGATCATTTGCCTGGGAAAAGACAATGAGAAGATCAAAAAGACATTTGCAGACGAGGTTGAAACCATTGAGGAATACCAGTCCGCTGACGATGTAGTGAAGGCGGCTTACCGGATTGCAAAACGGGGAGAGGTGGTATTGCTTTCGCCGGCATGCGCCAGTTTCGATCTCTTCGAAAATTTTGAAGACCGGGGAAACCAGTTTAAAAAAGCGATCAGGAACCTATAACGCACAGCAGGATGTTAAAAGAAGGCAGTCATATCAAAGGCGACCGTGTGATCTGGATGGTAGTGATCCTGCTGTCTCTGCTTTCATTGCTGGCCGTTTACAGCTCCACAGGCACCCTCGCCTATAAATACCAGGAAGGAAACACGCTGTATTATATGGCCAAACACCTGGTCATTCTTGCCTTTGGATTAGGATTGATGTACCTGGCCCATCGCATCAAATACACCTATTACTCCAAAATATTCCAGATCGTGCTCTGGATAGCCATCCCACTGCTAGTCATTACTTTTATTTTCGGGAAAGATATCAACGAAGCCCGTCGGGCGCTTCCGCTGCCTTTCGGCCTCACCTTCCAGGCTTCCGACCTGGCTAAACTCACTCTGATCATGTACCTGGCCCGGGAGCTGACCAGGAAGCAGGAAATCCCCCAGAGCTTTAAATCGCTCTTTGTTCCGGTGATGCTTCCTGTTTTAGTTATATGCGGACTGATCCTGCCCTCAAACCTGTCTACTGCTCTCATGATTTTCATCACCAGTCTTATCCTGATGTTCATCGGCCGGATAAAGGTCAAATACCTTCTCAGTATGGTGGGGTTGGCTATCGGCGGCTTTCTTCTTTTCGTAGCCATCATGATGCTGCTGCCAAAAGAAAGGCAGGGGCGTCTTGAAACATGGAAAAGCAGGATTGAGAAATTCATTGGTGGAGATAGCAAGGAGGAAGACCAGGTGCTCCAATCGAAGATTGCAGTGGCTTCCGGCGGGATTCTTGGCAAAATGCCCGGTAACAGCAGCCAAAGGAATTTCCTGTCGCATCCCTATTCTGATTTTATCTATGCCATTATACTGGAAGAATACGGTCTGATTGGAGGCGCATTTGTGGTATTGCTTTACCTGATTCTGCTGTTCCGTGCAGTCCGGATCGTCACGAAAATACCCAAATCATTCGGGGCATTCCTCACCATCGGTGTGGTATTCAGCCTCGTTTTCCAGGCTTTTATCCACATGGGGGTCGCCGTAGACCTGCTGCCGGTAACCGGACAGCCCCTTCCACTGGTCAGCATGGGCGGCACTTCTATCTGGTTCACCAGCATTTCGATCGGTATTATCCTCAGTGTCAGCAAAGAGCTGGGGAAGGGAATCCCCGACAAACCCATACCAGAAACCACGGAGAGCTATGCATAAGTCTGATCCACATATCATCATCAGCGGCGGAGGTACGGGCGGCCACATCTTCCCTGCACTTGCCATCGCCCGTGCGCTTAAAAACAGGCTACCGGAATCTAAAATCCTGTTTATCGGGGCTAAAGAGAAAATGGAAATGGAAAAGGTTCCCGCTGCAGGATTCCCGATCAAAGGATTATGGATCAGCGGTTTAAAAAGGGAGTTATCGCTTTCCAACCTGCTCTTCCCGGTTAAAGTGGTGGCAAGTCTTTTCAGGGCCATGCAGATCATCCGGAAGTTCAGGGCTGACATTGCCATCGGTGTCGGTGGATTTGCCAGCGGTCCGGCCCTCAGGGCGGCCAGCCTGTTGGGCATCCCCACAGTGATCCAGGAGCAAAACTCATACCCGGGGATCACCAACAAAATGCTTGCGAGAAAAGCTGCGAGCATTTGTGTCGCTTACCCGGGGATGGAACGCTTCTTTCCGGGTGACAAGATTGTCATGACCGGCAACCCGGTAAGAAAGGAAATCATTGAAACAGAGGGAAAGCGCGACGATGCAGCCGGATTCTTCGGACTGAATGCCGATGCCAAAACCTTGTTTGTGGTGGGAGGCAGCCAGGGTGCATACTCGATCAATACCTATGTAGAAGAAATGCTACCTGTTCTGAAGCAACATCATATTCAGCTATTGTGGCAGACCGGCCGGAATTTCCACGCCAGGGCCGTTGAAGCCTGTCAGAATGACGGCTACGATCTGGTTCATGTGAACGAATTCATCCAACGGATGGATCTGGCATATGCCATGGCCGACCTGGTCGTATCCAGGGCCGGGGCAATCGCCATCGCTGAACTGGCTGCTGTCGGGAAAGCAGTGATATTCATCCCTTTCCCCCATGCCGCAGAGGACCACCAGATGAAAAATGCAATAAAACTGGCGGAAAAAGAAGCGGCCGTGGTCATTAAAGACAGTGAAGGACGAGAGAAATTACCGCAGATGTTCCTGGAATTGATCAATGATGAAAGGAAAAGAAAACAGCTGGCAGAGAATATCGGGAAGTTCGCCATTCCAGACGCCGCCGAAAAAATTGCCAATGAAGTGATATCTATACTTGAAAGATGAAATTATCGCTTGAAAATATCGGCATCATTTATTTCCTGGGGATCGGGGGGATAGGTATGAGCGCCCTGGCGCGATATTTTAAAGCGAAGGGAAAGATCATCCATGGATATGATAAAACCCCTACAGCGCTAACATCCGAACTGCAGCAAGAGGGAATGCAATTACATTTCAAGGATGATCCAGGGCTTATCCATGCAGAAACCAGCCTGGTCATTTATACCCCGGCCATCCCGAAAAATCTTCAGGAGTTCCTGAAGCTTCAAAATTCTGGTATTCCAATGTTGAAGAGATCCGAGGCGCTGGGCATGATAACGGAGGGTAAAATGACGATTGCAGTGGCCGGTACGCACGGAAAGACATCCATCAGTTCCATGATCGCACATATTCTCATGCAGGCCGGGATGCCGGTTACGGCACTGATCGGTGGTATCAGCAAAAATTACTTGTCAAATTTTATCACTTCCAGTGAAGAGGAGATCATGGTGGTCGAGGCGGATGAATTTGACCGCTCCTTCCTGCAGCTTCATCCCGATATTGCCGTTATCTCTTCGATGGATCCCGATCACCTGGATATTTACGGTTCCGGTAAGGAGATGAAGGATGCGTTTACCAGCTTTGCCCATAATATCAAACCGAACGGTAAAATCATCATTCACAGCGATTTGCCAATCAGGATAAAACCCGATACCCTACGGATTAACTATGGTTCCGGGGAAGGTTCCGACATTTTTGCAGTCAATCCAAGGATAAAAAATGGCCTGCAGGTTTTCGACATAATGGGTAATGAACTTTCATGGAAAGGCGCCGGGCTTCAGATTCCGGGCCTTCACAACATCGAGAACACCCTGGCAGCTGTAGCTGTTTGCCGGGCAGTCGGACTGGACCGTGAAAAGATAATCGAAGGAATCCGGAGTTATACCGGGGTAAGGCGGCGTTTCGACATCAGGATAAATACACCGGAGGTCATTTATATTGATGATTATGCCCATCATCCGAGAGAACTGGAGGCCTTTATCACGGCTGTCAGGGAATTCTGCCCGGGGAAAATGCTGACCGGAATCTTCCAGCCTCACCTTTATTCAAGGACAAGGGATTTTGCAGAAGGATTTGCTGAAAGCCTGGACCTTCTGGATGAAGTGTGGCTTCTTGATATATACCCGGCACGCGAATTACCCATCCCGGGTGTATCATCTGAAATTATATTTGACCGGATCAGGAATGAAAGGAAAAAGAGGGCTGGCACGCAGGATGTGATAAGATGGCTGAACAAAGATAAACCACAGGTACTGATGACTATGGGAGCCGGCGATATCGACCAATTGGTGGAACCGATAGAAAAAATCCTCAAGGCATGAAAAAAATCCTGCAAATATCATTTACCGTGATCCTGCTGGCAGGTACCCTTTTCCTCCTTGGATTCGCTGACAAGGAGCACCAGGCAAAAGTCTACCGCCTTTTCACCGTGGAATTATTTAATTCCAGCGACCAATCTCTCATCACTGAACAGGAGATACGGGAAATGATCAGTGAAAAATTCGGTGAAATCGAAGGCGCCAGGATGATGTCGGTCAATTTGCATAAGCTGGAAAATTTCGTAAGGAACAATCCATACATTAGTTCGTGTGAGGTTTACCAGAAACTGGGTGGTACGCTGGTAATCAAGGCCAGGGTCAGGGAACCGCTCGTCAGGGTCATTAATGAGGGCCTGCAACAATATCTACTTGATCAAAACGGGTTCCTGATGCCTGTCAATCCGGACAAACCCTCTCACATTCTGATAGCCAACGGTTCCATTGCCGACAGCTATGTTTCACTTGACGGCAGGGAAACACCGCTCAGTAACCATCCAGATCAATCCGTGCTGAGACAGATCTATACAGTGGCCCTTTATATCTCCCGCGACCCATTCCTCCGCTCATTCATAGACCAGGTTTATGTCACTGAAACACAAGAATTAGAGCTTGTCCCCAAGATTGGTCACCAGACCATTATTTTCGGCCAGGCAGAGGATACGGAAGAAAAGCTGGAGAACCTGAAGATATTTTATCATTCGGTAATGAATAAGATCAGCTGGAGTACATACCAGATCATCAATTTGAAATACAAAAACCAGGTTGTTTGCACAAAATAGCAATTTATGAATAAGAATGACATCATCGTAGGACTTGACATCGGCACCACCAAGATTGCAGCCATCGTGGGCCGTCGAAACGAACGCGGCAAGATAGAGATTCTCGGGTATGGGAAAACGGAATCCATCGGGGTAAAGAGGGGCGTTGTTTCAAACATTGAAAACACCGTGCAATCGATAAGCAGAGCCGTGGAACTGGCTTCGAACAGTTCCGGGGTTGACATCAAATATGTCAATGTCGGCATTGCAGGACAGCACATTAAAAGCCTTCAGCACAAGGGGACGATGATCCGCCGGGACATTGAATCGGAGATCAGCCAGGCTGATATCGACATGCTGCACCAGAATATGTTCAACCTGGGGATGAACCCGGGCGAGGAGATCATCGATGTCATCCCGCAGGAATACATCGTGGATGGCGAGGAGGGGATCAAGCAACCAATCGGTATGCTGGGTAACACCCTGGAGGCTAATTTCCACATCATCATCGGCCAGACTACTGCTGCAAAGAACATATACAAATGTGTCCGGAAAGCCGGTCTGGATGTGGTGGACCTTTTCCTGGAGCCGATCGCCTCCGCGGACGCCGTTTTAAGCGATGAAGAGAAAGAGGCTGGAGTGGTCCTGGTCGATATCGGCGGCGGAACCACCGACATTGCCATTTTCCATGACGGTATTATCCGGCACACTGCTGTGATCCCTTTTGGCGGTGAAATCCTCACGGAAGATATCAAAGAGGGTTGTTCGATCATAAAAAAACACGCTGAGGAGCTCAAGATCAAGTTCGGATCGGCCCTGGCCAGCGAAAACCGCGATGATGAAGTGGTGGCTATACCCGGGCTCAGGGGGCGGCCGCCCAAGGAGATCACCCTGAAGAACCTGGCCAGTATCATACAGGCACGAATGGAAGAGATCACCGAACACATTTATTACGAGATCCGCAATTCAGGGTTTGAGAAAAAACTCATCGCGGGGATTGTGCTCACCGGTGGCGGTGCCTCTTTGCGCCACCTGGCACAGCTTACAGAATTCATGACCGGCATGGATACCCGGATCGGTTATCCGAACGAGCATCTGGCCCCCGAAACGCCCGATGAAATGGCCAGCCCGATGTATGCCACCGGCGTCGGACTGGTAATCCAGGGTATCGAAAGATATATCCGTGAAAAAACAAAAGAAGATGTTAAAGTCACAGACAAGCCAAGACATCCTGAAAAGACAGCAAAAATCCAGAAAAAGCCCAAACCCGACGGCTTCCTGAAAAGGATACAGGAGTGGTTCGAAGGTGATGAGGTACAGTGAGATTTATCAACAATCATCATGTTTATAATTAAAACTTTAGGAAAGAAACTCAACCTTAAAAACACATGCTTTTAAATGCCTTTTACCATGAAAGAAATGATCAAATTTGACATGCCGAAGAACCAGTCATCCATCATCAAAGTCATAGGGGTCGGCGGCGGCGGTTCCAATGCGGTGAACCATATGTTTCGCCAGGGAATAAAAGGAGTGGATTTCATGATTTGCAATACCGATGCGCAGGCAATGGAATCATCACCGGTTCCGGTAAAAATTCAGCTGGGTGAAAAAGGCCTTGGCGCCGGGTCGATGCCCGCAGTAGGCAAGGAGGCTGCCTGCCAGAAGATGGAGCAGATCCGGGAGATCCTGGAAAAGAATACCCAGATGGTGTTTATCACAGCAGGCATGGGGGGCGGTACCGGCACAGGGGCAGCCCCGGTGATCGCTTCCATTGCCAAGGAGCTCGATATCCTGACCGTCGGTATCGTCACCCTGCCATTCACCTTTGAGGGGAACAGGAGAAGGTTACAGGCAGATGAAGGCATCAAGGAATTGCGTAAATACGTGGACACCCTGCTTATCATTTGCAATGACAAGCTCCGGGAACTGTATGGTGACCTGAAGCTGTCGGAGGCATTCAACAAAGCCGATGATGTGCTCACTACAGCCGCCAGGGGGATTGCAGAGATCATCACTGTTACGGGCTATATCAATGTAGATTTTGAAGATGTCAAAACGGTCATGAGCAGCAGCGGCAAAGCGATCATGGGTTGTGCACAGGCTGAAGGGGAAAACCGCGCCATCGACGCGGTCAAAGCCGCTCTTTCTTCACCCCTGTTGAACGACAATGAGATTGAAGGGGCCAGTGATGTATTGCTGTACATCACATCAGGGCAGGAAGAGATATCCATGGATGAAGTGACGGAGATCACTGATTATATTCAGCGTGAAGCAAAATCGCAGGCCGAGATCATATGGGGCAACGGTTACGACGAAACACTCGGTAACAATATCAGCATCACGCTAATCGCTACCGGGTTTGATGCCGACAGAAGAGCAACCGGAAAAGATGTTAAGATCAGGCATACCCTCGACGGTGATCCGGTTGGAGAAGTTACGCCCAAAGCGCCGCCGGTTACCGAGGATAACCCGATCGATATTGGACGAATAGAATTAATCCAGAAACCAAGCCCGGAAAAAGCCACCTCAACTGCGACAGAAGAGACAATACACCAGATGGACCACGACCGGTATGCCGTGCTCATCAGAAAACCTGCCCCGGTCGAATCACCTGTAGCAGAGGACCAGGTGGCGCGCCAGGCCATGAAAAATGACGAGCGTACTTTTATATTCGACCTGGCCCAGGAAGCTGAAGATGATACAAATATTGCCGAAGCAGGGATAGAATCCACAGAAAAAGCGGATGCAGGGGCTATCAGCGGAAATGTTACGAATGAACAGCTAAAGTCAACTGAAGAAGATGTTAAACCTTTTGAAATATATATTAAAAAGCCTTCCGGCGGAAATGAAAGAACTGCTGATAAGGCTGGTGGAAACTCCGTAACAGACCTGAAATCACAGGAACGGATCGACAGGCTGCGCAGCCTGAGCATGAAATTAAGGGATGAAAGCACCATAGAAGCGCTGGAAAACGAACCAGCCTATATCCGCCGGAAGGTAGAGTTGAAAGACACCCCTCCCTCTGGCGAACCAAAGATTTCGAGATATTCCCTGTATGAAGATGATGAGGTGAATGGCCCTGAAATCCGTTCGGGCAACTCATTTCTGCATG
>JAHYJL010000040.1 GCA_019429045.1 Bacteroidales bacterium | reverse complement strand
CAATGCACATGAGGATGAAGGCTCAGGTTTTGTCCCCAGGTGTGCAACACGGCAATCATACCGGTATCGCCGTGAAATTTGACCAGGCCAAACTGGGCTATGGTGGCCCAGGCTGCTTTGAAAAGCAAGTGATACATGCCTGCCGGGTCATGCAGAAACAAACCGTTGAGCTTACCGGGAACGGTAAAAACCACATGAAAATAACTGACCGGCAGCAAATCCTGCTTCCGGGCTTCGATCCAGGCTTCCCTCTGCGTATTCTGGCATTTGGGACAATGACGGTTACGGCAACTGTTGTAACTGATACGGACATGTCCGCAGGCTTCACAGGCATCTACATGTCCACCCAGGGCCGAGGTGCGGCAAATCTGTATCGCATGCAGGATCCGCTGCACATACCCATTGGGGGAATAGGTCGTGATAAATTCATCGCCGTAAGTGTCTATGATCTGCGCCAGTTCATGCGCCGGCCTCACGGTTTGGTGTATAGCCGGTCAAACGGGCTGAATACATTGGTGCGATTGGGTCGCGCAACATGGAGATAGATCAGCGTGGTATCGATCCGCTCGTGTCCCAGCAGGTCTTTGATCGTGACGATATCCATGCCCTCTTCCAGCAAATGTGTAGCGTAACTGTGCCGCAACGTGTGCAGGGTTATCCCTTTTTGCAGCTTGCATTTCTTCACCGACTCGTGCAAGGCCCATTGCATGCCCCGCACACTTAACGGGCTGCCCGGCTCATTGCCATTGAACAAATACTGTACGGGCTGACAGGCATAATAGTACTTGCGAAGCCCTTCCAGAATCAGCGGCGACAACGGAACATACCGGTCCTTGTTGTACTTACTGCGACGAATATGGATCATCATCCGTCCCGAATCGATGTCCTTCAACTCCAGACGCGATACTTCCCGGGCTCTTAAACCGGCCGAATACATCAACGAAAGCATAACACGGTGCTTTAACAGATCAGGGGCTTTGAACAATGCCCGACATTCCGCCCGGTTCAGTACCACCGGAAGCTTCTTCTCCCGCTTGATCGAGGGTAGCTTCACCACTTTTTCATTCATGCCAAGCAACCGGTAACAATACCGAAGACCGTAAATGGTGAACTTGAAGTCACTCAGCGAAGGAGAAGTGGATTTGCGCGCCAGCGAAGCCAGGTAGCGGTTGATCTCCCGCTCGTCGATATGCTGGGGCAGCTTGCCGAAATGAAGGCTCAGATGAGCCAGCTTGCGCGCATAATTTTTAAGCGTGCTTTGCGTCTGACCGCTCAAGGTAACCTTGTCCTGCAGTTCCTGATAAAGCTTACTGAATCCATGAATTTCATGGCAGGCTTGTTCTACAATCGTAAACGATTTTTTACGTAATTTAGGTGTAGCATTTTTCATAGTATAAGAGTTTTGTTGTTATTACCCTTTATACTATTTTTAATGAAAAAAGGCTATCCCGTCCCCACGCTCAGCGTGGGACGGGATTTAGTGCAACAGCACCTACCCAAAAGTGGCGGTTCAGTGGTTAAATCAAGCTTTGTGCTTCTCTCAAAGTTTGTGCTTGGTTGACAGTGAAGTGCTTCGAAATCGCCACCTTCGGGTAGCTGTTAAACGTTATGTGGCATATTTAAAATAGACAGTTACAGTTTAGATGAAAAATTATTATTAGATACTTGGACTTGAGAGTAATGCTTCAAAGGATGAAATTAAGAAGGCTTATAGAATCTACGCAAAAAAAATTCATCCTGACAAACAGAATGGAGATAAGTTTTTTGAAGAGAGATTTAAGGAAATACTTGAAGCCTACGAGATTTTGAGTGAGGATTCAAAAAGAGCAAATTATGATTCTAAAAGAACAAGCGATTATTCAAATGGAGCTTCAGCATACAATAGACAATCATATTCAAACCGTAACTTTTCACGACTTAGGCACAGTTATTCACAGAAATTTGTTTAAAAGATTTTAAATCAGATGAATAAATAGGGTAATGTTGATTTATATTTGTGCCTAAATAGGCAAATATGAAATCGTTCTATCGCAATAAGATCATCAATGGGATTGAATATGTTTATGAAATCACCCCTTATTATGATTCTGATACGAAAAAGGTTCGCCAAAAGAGTCGGTATATTGGTAAAGATCAAGACGGTAAGATAGTTAAAGTCCGGGAGAAAAAATTAAAAGATGTTTTTTCCTACGGCGAGTTCTTGCCGATTGAACAAATCATCAAGTACTATAAGCTGGATAAATTTTTAATCAAGGAGTTAGGAAAAACACAGTCGAAAGCGGTGTTTGCCATTTGCGTAGCCAGATTGCTCAGAGGATTATCCCTATAGCACGTATCTTCATGGTATGAAGGCACCTGGCCGTATTATCTCACCAGAGAACTCCCGCTTAGTTCAGCTAGTATCAGCCGCACCCTATCGGCCATCGGAGAAGGACGGCTTCAGGATAAACTGATCACACATTTGATCCGTCAATTGAAAAGCAAAAGAACGATTTTGTATGACATCACCTCAGTTTCATCATACAGTGAGCTGATGAAGCTGCTGGAATGGGGATATAACCGGGACCAATACGATTTACCACAAATTAATCTTTCGATGATCCTGGACAAACAGGAAGGCATTCCACTGGGATATGAGATCTATCCGGGAAGCATCAGTGATGTTAAAACCTTGAACAATACGGTTAAGAAAATGCATGCCCTTGGCGTTCGAGACTTCACGCTGATCCTGGACAGGGGTTTTTTTAGTGTGAATAATATTGACCTGCTTTTGCAAAACCACGCTGACTTTGTCATAGCGGTTCCTGAAAGGTACTCTTCGGTGTCGAAACTGATTCGCCGGTTGGGGAAAGATATTGAAAGACCCAGGTATCTTAAAAAGCTCAACGATGAGGTCATCTTTGTGAAAGAAACCGACATTGAAGTGGGTCATCATCTTCTCAAAGGTTACTGTTACTATAATCCCACACGGGCTCAACAGGAAAAGAATAGTTTTTATAAACGGCTTTTCACAATACAGCAGCAAATAGAGGCATTAACCATGCACAAGCAGGTAAAAACCAAGGCGCTGGAAATAATGGGTAATCTGTCAGGCTACTTCTCCTTGCAGATTACACCGGAAAAAATTACGGCTCAGATCAAAGAAAAGACCGTGGCCAGAAGGCTCAATAAAAGAGGATTGTTTCTCATTGCATACCATGGTGATTATTCCTGGGATGGATGTCTGATTGCCTATAAGGAAAAAGATTTGATCGAACGCAGTTTTAATATTCTGAAAAACGATCTGGAATTTTCGACACCACATACCCATAAAGATACTACCCTGAAAGGATTAATGTTCATCAGTTTACTGGCGCTTATCATCCGAATGAAAATCATGAATGAACTGAAAAAGGCAAATATGAGTAAGGATTACGGTTTTGAGAAAATGATGCTGCAACTGGAGAAAATCAAGGCAGTGGTCACAGATAATGGTCAGGTATTTATTTCGGAAATAACCAAGAAACAAAGAGAACTTCTCGAAATATTTGATGCTGTGCCTAAAGAATGAAAAATTACGGATTCAAAATCTGAAAGTGATATAAACAGAGAAAGAGAAAAAAAAGAGCAAAGAGAAGAAAGAGAAAGAGATGAGAGGTTTAAACAAGAAAATGAAAAAAGAGAAAAAGAGAACGAACAAAAAATACAAGAAGAGAAATTAAAAGCAAGAAGGACTAAAATCTACTACACAAGTAAGGATATTTCAGTTAATGGAATGTACATCTACAAAGATGGCAAGAGCTATTTATTAGACGATTACGATTCTGTAGCTTTGCGAAAAGATGACAACTCTAACTTCGTTTTTATAGGTATTGTTCTAATTATTGTTGGGATTTTAACTATTGCTTTTTTCATTGGAGCATTCTTGCTCGTCTTCGGTATTTATGGCTTATTTTACAAAGAATATTTTCTAATCTTAGTAAATGAATTTGGGGATGTTCCTTTGATAAAAGGAAGGAAGCAAAAAATGAAACGAATTGCGAATAAGATAAATCAAGCAAAAAACACGAAATGAATACGCCACATAACGAATGCGCAAAGGCCAGGGCGCTGCGCGCGAGCGTTAGGGCACATACTAAAAATCTTTTCAAATTATTGTTTTTTGTAAATTATTATTTACTTTTGTAATAATAACGACACGGCTTTTTTATGAAATGTTCGGAATTGTTAAGGATATTAAAACGTGACGGGTGGTATCCGGTGTCTCAACAAGGCTCTCACATTAAACTGGCTCATCCGGTGAAGAAGAATGTGATAGTATTCCCAAATCATGGAAGCCGTGAGGTTGGAAAAGGAATGGAAATCAAAATCCTGAAAGATGCAGGTATACTATGAAAGCAATAAAAAAAGAAAAATTCGTCGTAGAAAAAACTGATTCTGGCTTTTCAGCCTTTAGTAAAGAACATCCTGTGTTTACCACCGGTCAAACTTTTACAGAGCTTTTAAGGAATGCTCTGGAAGCAATGAACCTTTATCTGGAAGATCAAAACCAACAACTTACAGAGAATGACATAGAATTGGAAATTGATCTCAAACAGTTTTTTCAATATTACCGGGTGATAAATGCAAAATTTCTTGCCGAAAGAATTGGCATGAATGAATCTTTATTATCTCAATATGTCCAGGGACGAAAGAAGCCGTCAACAAAACAAACAAATAAAATTCTTCATGGAATTCAGGAAATCGGACAGGAATTGACTAATATTAATCTGTTTATCAAATAAGTACGTGCCCTAACATGCGCATATAACCAACGTTGAAATTGCAGTAAACATATCAAATTCTTTGAAACGCTGGTTTTATGCGCAAGGCGTTATGCCACAGGGTTGATATTAAATTTTCATATTAGGCTCATTCTTCCTTATCTTTGTATAAACTAGATTATAATGAAACCAAGAGTATATATTGATACTTCAGTTGTTCTTGTAAGCTGGAATTTCAAGCACATCGTGAATTTTGATAAAATTAAACTATTTAATTCGGTTAACTTACGCTTGGGCTATCCGACCATTGATATTCGATCACCTTTAGAGTTTACCGGCAATGAAAACAACCACTGAAAAGTCATTCGATACTGTCAATTTCTTTCGCAACATAAAAACCAAATTAGCTGAGAAATTAGCTTCAATGTCTCTTGAAGAGCAAAAGGAATTCTTGAAGAAAGTACGGGAAGGTAAAATCAAGATAGCCTAATGTAAACGGTAAATAACAATGACAGATTTCGGCATTTTCAGTTTTCAATAACATCGACAATCGACAATCGACAATTGACAGCCCCCCGGTTTCACCTGTAAAACCGCATCTCCAAAATATATTCATACACCTTATCGGGCAGGAAATACCGCATGTTCCGGCCTTCCCGGATGGCCTGGCGGATGAAGCTTGAGGAAATCTCTATCTGAGGGGCGTCGAAGAGCAGGATGCTGGGATGGCCGGCATACGGGCCCAGGTCATAGCCGTGGCGACGGTATACATAGAACTTGTTGTTGTTCAGCAGTATCTCGTGGTTCTTCCACTTGTGAAAAGTGGGGAAAATGTCGGTCCCGGCAATCAGGACAAACTGGTGATCGGGATATTTTTCTTCCAGGTGGACGATCGTATCGATAGTGTAGGAAGGCTGCGGCATTTTGAATTCGATGTTGCAGGCCCGGAAGCGCGGATTGTCCTCTATGGCAATCTGTACCATCATGTACCGGTGATGATCGGCCAGCAGGGTTTTCTTGTCTTTGAGCGGGTTGTGCGGCGAAATGACAAACCAAACATCGTCCAGGTCGGTGTAAGCCAGCATATAGCCGGCGATGATCAGGTGCCCGGTGTGGACCGGGTTGAACGAGCCGAAAAACAGCCCAACCTTTTTCGTTTTGGGTGTCTTTTTCATGTTTCCAGGAATTGCCTGACAGCCGTTATGGTTTCCATTACGGCCGTTTCCAGGTCGTTGTTTACGATTACCCGGTCGAATTTGCCGGCGGATTCCAGCTCTTCAGCCGCCTTTTGCACCCGCATGGCGATGGCTTCCGGGGTATCGGACGAGCGCAGTTTCAGCCTTTTTTCGAGTTCTTCCGGCGAAGGGGGCATGATAAACAGAGAAAGCGAGACTTCCGGGAATTTTTTCTTCAGGTTGATCCCCCCTTTCACATCGACGTCAAAGATCACATGGCGCCCATTTCCCCAGATCCGGTCCACTTCTGATTTCAGCGTACCGTAGTAGTGATCCTTGTATACTTCCTGCCATTCGAGCAACTCGCCGTTGTGAATCTTATTCCGGAATGCTTCTGCTGATATAAAGTAGTAATCTTTGCCATGTCTTTCGTTCTGCCGTGGAGGGCGGCTGGTGGCCGAGACCGAAAATTCAAGACCCATGCCGGCTTTCAGCAGACGCCTGACGATGGTTGTCTTTCCTGCGCCCGAGGGGGCGCTGACGATAATGCACTTTCCCGGCATCCTATAAAATATTGGCCAGCTGTTCCTTGATTTTCTCCAGTTCGTCCTTCATCTGCACGACAATCTTCTGGATCGAAGCGTCATTGGCTTTAGAGCCCAGCGTATTCACCTCCCGCCCGATCTCCTGGGCGATAAAACCGAGCTTTTTGCCCGGCGCCTCCTTCTCGTCCAGCGTGGCGGTGAAATAATCGCAGTGCTGTTTCAGCCTGGTCTTTTCCTCTGTAATATCCAGTTTCTCCAGGAAATAGATCATTTCCTGTTCCAGCCGGTTTTCATCGTAATTGTTGTCCTGAAAAAACTCCTTAAGCTGGGCTTTGTAGCGGGCCCTGATAATTTCGATCCTGCCTCCTTCAAGGTGCTTGATCTCCTGCAGCAGGCTGAGGATGCGGTTTATCCGAAACCTGAAGTCACGATCGAGCCCGGCACCCTCTGTCAGCCTGAATTTATCCACTTCTTCCAGTGCCCGGGCCGTGGCCTGGCTTATCACTGCCCATTCTTCTTCCGATAATTCTTCCTTTTCCGACTTTAACACCTCGGGCATACGCATCAGGATCGATAAAAGATCGCTTTCCCCCGCCTCCGGTATCGATGCCGCCAAATCCTTCAACTGGGCATAGTATTGCATCGCCAGGTTCTTGTTGAGCATGGTGACGGGTTTGTCGCCGGTCGATTCGATGGTGATGGTAACGTCGACCTTGCCCCGTTCGAGCTTCTGGGAGATGAACGAACGGTATTCCAGCTCTTTTTCACGGTATACCGAGGGGGCCCGCAGGCTGATATCAAGGGCCTTGCTGTTCAGCGACCTGATTTCGATGGTGATGGAACGGCCCGGCAGCTCCGCCATGCTTTTTCCATACCCTGTCATGGATCTGATCATGATTTTTGAATTGTTTATGCAAATATAACCCGCCTTTTGATATAATATACTTTCTATCTTTGTCAACAGTCAGTTACCGCTTTAAAAAAAAAGAATCACAGCATGTCACCGGTCAGCTCATTCCGGTTAATCAATGCCCCTGAAAAATACTTTGAGGACATGCTCAGGGATATTTCAGACGCAAAGAGATATATCTACATGGAGTTCTATAAGTTTTATAATGATAAGATTGGTAACAGTTTCCGGGATGCACTGGTGAAAAAGGCCCGGCAAGGGGTGGAGGTGAAGGTGCTGATCGATTCATGGGGGGCTGACGTTGCAGAATCCTATTTCCAGGAATTAACTGACAATGGGGGAGAGGTGCAGTTTTTCACCAAGATCAAGTTTGTCATCGACTTTTTCACGAAAAACCACCGCCGGAACCACCGGAAAATGCTGATCATCGACGACCACATTTCATGGATTGGTTCGGGGAACATCACCGAGTACAGCCTATCGTGGCGGGAACTGATGCTGCGATTGGAAGGGGAGATTGCCCTGTCCTTCAAAAAAGTCTTCAATCTCGATTTCAAGATCTATAACACCTATTTATATGAAAAGAACTCATACATCAGGCTGATCCGTCACGGCGATTACGAGATCGTTCGGGATGTCCCATCCATCACAAAAAAGCGGATCAACCGCAAATTTATCCAGCTGATCAAAAATGCGGATCATGAAGTTATCATAGAAACGCCTTATTTCCTGCCGGGTTATAATCTTCGGAAGGCGCTGATGGATGCCTGCAAGCGGGGCGTAGAGGTGACGGTTATCGTACCCCAGTTTTCCGATGTGATGCTCATAGATATTATCCGCAACCGTTATCTCGGGCCGTTACACCAGGAAGGGCTGAAGTTCCTCTACTATTTACCAACCAATCTTCATAGCAAAGCCATGCTGGTAGACAACCAGGTCTTCGCGATCGGTTCCCCGAACTTCGATTACCGGTCGTTCCGCTATATGCACGAGATCGTACTGATCGGCCGTGAACCGGCGATTATTGCGCAGCTCCGGGACCATATGGATGAAACGATCCGGGAGAGCATTCCCTTCAATTACCAAAAGTGGCGGTACCGCCCCCGATTGCAAAAGTTCGTCGAATGGTTGCTGCTGCCGTTCCGGCACTTCTTTTAATAGAGATTAATTTTTTTCTTCCTCCCGAAAATCCTACCTTTGCAGCGGATATACTAACAAACACTAATTCGATTTTATATGGAAATGATTGATGTGATGACCTCCCGCTTAGCGATCGAACTGGAGGATAAATACGGTGCGCATAACTACCATCCACTGCCCGTAGTGCTGTCGCGCGGCGAAGGGGTATTTGTATGGGATGTGGAGGGGAAAAAATACTTTGACTTCTTGTCTGCCTATTCAGCTGTGAACCAGGGGCATTGCCATCCGCGGATCATTCAGACGATGATGGATCAGGCAAAGACGCTCACCCTGACCTCACGGGCTTTTTACAACGATGTCCTGGGCGTTTATGAAAAGTTTATCACCGGATATTTTGGCTACGATAAGGTACTCCCCATGAACACCGGTGCCGAAGGGGTTGAAACAGCCCTGAAGATTTGCCGTAAATGGGCGTATGAGAAAAAAGGCATTCCGGAACCCCAGGCAAAGATCATTGTGTGTGAAGGCAACTTCCATGGAAGGACGATCACGGTGATCTCCATGTCGACTGATCCTGACGCCCGGAGCGGTTTTGGCCCCTACACCCCCGGTTTCATCACCATTCCATACAATGACCTTGACGCACTGGCAGAGGCGCTGAACGACCCGTATGTGGCCGGCTTCCTGGTCGAGCCTATCCAGGGCGAAGCGGGCGTTTTCGTGCCGGATGAGGGGTACCTGTCGAAAGCATATGCCTTGTGCAAAGAGAAGAATGTCCTTTTTATAGCCGATGAGGTGCAGACCGGCATTGCCCGCACCGGGAAGCTGCTGGCATGCGACCATGAGAATGTTCGCCCCGATATGCTGATCTTAGGGAAAGCGCTCTCCGGTGGCGTTTACCCGGTATCCGCCGTCCTGGCTGATGATGACATCATGCTTGTCATCAAGCCTGGCCAGCATGGCTCAACCTTTGGCGGCAACCCTGTAGCTGCTAAAGTGGCCATCACAGCCCTCGAAGTGGTTCGCGATGAAAAACTGGCCGAAAATGCCATGCGGCTGGGCGCTATTTTCCGCGAAGAACTCCGTCGTATCAAATCGGACAGGGTTCAACTCGTGCGTGGCAAGGGACTGCTGAACGCCGTCGTGATCAAAGAGAAAAACGGGAAATCTGCCTGGGATATCTGCGTGAAAATGGCGGAGAACGGCCTGCTGGCCAAACCTACCCATGGCCATATCATCCGTTTTGCACCACCTCTTGTTATTACGGAAGAACAGGTTATCGAAGCTGCCGGTATTATCGGAAAATCCCTGTTGGAGATTGATTAAAAAGCAAAAGGCCACGCGAGCGCGTGACCTTATTGCCGATTATTAACCAAACCAAAAGAGTTATTTGAAGGACTCAAATAACTGTACCTATGAAAACTTTTTTGCTCATCTCAATTAAGACTTAATTCAAATACAAAGATATACACAAAATTTGCGGAAGTCCAGAACTTTTTTGTTAAAAATTTCTTAAATTTATATTTCGACGATCAGTTTTAGATTTACGAGCCTGGGCGTCAAATAATTAGGTACCGCATATTGTCTGTTGTTCACATCTTTCACCCAGATATAGGAAACAGTGTTATTGATGCCGAACAGGTTGAAGACCTCCAGGCTGAGCCATGCATTGTCGATATGCCGCAGCGGGTTTTTTTCCTTGAAGCGGGTATTTTCACCTATGAGCAGTTTGGAAAACCCCAGGTCAACCCGGCGATAGGCCGGATATCGTTGGGTATGTTTATATCGTGGAGAATCGGGCGGTCCGAATGGGAGGCCTGTACCGAATACCAGTGTAAGATTGGCTTTGAAAGAAGGGATCAGGGGAAGATAATCCTGGAAGAACAGGGCGAAACTGACCCGCTGGTCTGAAGGCCGGGGAATATACCCCGGTTCATAGCGGATGCTGTCGACCGCCACCTGGTCGGGAGTATAGCCCGGGATGATCTTTATCCCGCTTTCATTATAGTAATCATAGTAGTAATCATCGATGATGTCTTCTGATGTTTTGAGGAACGACAGGCTGGCCCAGGATTCTGTCCCCTTTATGAACTCCCCGTTAACCTTGAAATCAATCCCGGTGGCATAACCGCGGGCGCTGTTCTCGGCCGTATAACGTATCCTGACGTTATCGACGTAATAGGGGATCAGGTCATCGAGGTATTTGTAATAAGCTTCCGTCGTGAATTTAAAGGGGCGGTCCCAGGCCAGGAAGTGCAAATCCACTCCGCCTACGAAGTGGATAGATTTCTGGGCACGAATATCCGGATTCAAATTACCTTCCAGGTCACGCAGCTCTTTATAGAATGGCGGCTGGTAGTAATAACCTGATGAGAAACGGAAGATAACCTCGCGCCGCCACATGGGTTTATATGCGATCGTCACCCGCGGGCTGACCAGGAACTGCCCGTTGTAATCCCAGTAATGGAACCGGATACCGGCAGTGATGCTCAGGTCGCGGCCATCCCCCAGCAGGTCCCAGGAGTTCTGAAGATAGCCCATCAGCCGGTTAGTGGAAAGGCTGATGTTTGTCCTGACGACATTTTTCAGTTCCAAAGGGTCTTTGGGATCGGTGATGCCGCCGATAACAGTTGGCGGGTTCGGGATTACATAACCGGCCGAATCAACCAGTTCCCATTCACTCAGCCGGTCACTGACCTCTTCGTGCTGGTATTTCAACCCCCAGCTCAGGATATTCCGCTTGTAAAACCAGATGCCTTTGTGCTCGGTGTTGATTACCCCGGCATCGAGGTAATTCCGGGCATGCTCCATGAAGGTCCCGACACCCTGTACCTCCACCACGTTGCCAAATTCCTCGCTGCCGAGAGCGTTTTCGAGCCTTCCGATCCAGTACTGGCCGCGGACGTCGAAAGTCTCGCTCTCCTGCGTTTGAAATCCGGACACGATGAATTTGAGGCGCAACGCATCGCTGGGATAATAATCGACCGTAAAGGCGCCCAGTCCCATGCGGTATTTGTCAACCTCCTGCCCGTCGAAATAAATTGTCAGCCGGTAAGCTTCTTCTATCGTCCCGAAATTGGTCTGGCGGCTTTCGGGCACCAGCAGGTAAGAGTTGCTGGAATAATATCCCAGCGCCGATAGCCTGATCTTGCTGGTCAGGTCGTAGGCGAAAACGCTCTGTATATCGATGAAGTTCGGCTTGTAGTTCCCTTTTGTCTCCAGTGATTTCAGGACGTACTGGTTGGTTTTGTAACGCACCCCGGCCAGGTAGGTGAATTTTCGGTTGCGCGACAGCCCTTCGATATGGCCCTCTGCGCCGAGCAGGCTGAGCTGGACGGACGCGGCAGCCGAATCGGGCTTGCGGTAGGTGATATCGAGCACCGACGACATTTTATCACCATATTTGGCATCCCAGCCGCCGGCCGAGAAAAGGATCCCCGAAACAAGGGTGGAATTGACGAAACTGAGCCCTTCCTGTTGGCCCGAACGGATCAGGAAAGGGCGGTAGATCTCTATGCCATTGACATACACCAGGTTTTCGTCGAAATTCCCCCCTCTGACTGAATACTGCGAACTCAGCTCATTGCCTGAACTCACGCCGGGGAGGGTTTTGAGCATCGCTTCGATCCCCCCGGTGAGAGTTGGAACGAGTTTTGCCCCCTTCGGGTCAAGCCTGACGTAGTTGTAGTTCCTGATCTGATCGTCCCGGATTTCGACAGCTTTCAATTCGGTGGGCCTGGAGATCATGGCGACATCCAATTCCCTAATTTCTCCCGGCCGGAGCGTCATCTTGAATCTTCTCGGCTCGAAACCGATGAAGGAAAAGTCGACCACTACCTCGCGGCCGGCGGGAACGGTCAGTGTGTAATTGCCTTCATGGTTGGTAGCAACACCTGTGGTTGATCCTAAAATAGCCACATTCACCAGTTCAAGTGGCTTGTTCTCCTGGTCGGTGACCTTACCCGACAAAACGGCGTTGTCCTGCGAAAACAGCACCAGGGATGCCATCCCTGCCAGCAGTGACAATACCAATTTCCGTGTGATCTTCATCAGGGGCAGGCGGCTATCAGGGTTTATAATCTTGTCGTTTGAATTTCCCATCCTGCCATGCTTTGAAGAATTGCGCCCAGGCAAAGGGGTTTAGCAGCGAGATGGGTTGGGTCTGGCCTGCATAATAAAGCTTGCTCACCTGCTGGTCGATGTAATGGCGGTAATTCATACTGCCGTCCATCGGCATGGCCTGGGCCCTCACGTAAAGGTCATGGCGCGAGAGGTTCTTGCGGGCGATCTCCAAATCATCGTCAGGAATATTCAGGTTGAGAAAGGCCTCTTTGAACTGTTCCCGGGTGGGCCAGGGGTAGATCACTGTTTCGGTGAGATAAACCGTATCGGCGGTCATTACCTGGAACATGGTGTAGCGGTTGCTGCGGATCGTATCGGGGATGATAAATTGTGCTTTCTTAAATCCGATTGATGAAAAGTCGATCGTATCACCTTTGCGGGCCACGAAAGAAAAGTAGCCGTAATAATCGCTGATGGTTCCGAAGCCGGTATTCCGGTCGATGATGTGGGTGAAGGGGATGGGGCGGAGACTGTCACCCGTGACGACGGCGCCGGAGAACTGCACCAGGCCTTCGTAATATTGCTCGCGGTGTTTTTCATCCTGTTGCGCACCGGCCAGAAAAGGCATCAAGAGGGACAGCCATATGATGAACAGGATATATTTCTGCATTTTCCTTTTGGTACTGTGCTTATGCTGATGATTGAAAAACGCCGTAAAGTTACGGATTACCTTTTAACGGCAGGCACCGGTTTTTATTATAGGGTAGATTATCACAAGATCACCTCTTCGTGTTCCTTGGTGAAGCACCTTTGTGACCTTTGTGTTAAAAAAATGGAAAATCGAAATTCAGATGGGAAAGCGGTAGCTTTATTTCGTAGTATAACCCTTTTCGCGTGCCTTTTTCAGGCAGGCGCTGATCCCTTTTTTATTGATGGTCCGGATCGCTTCGGCGGATACCTTCAGGGTGATCCACTTGTCTTCTTCGGGGATATAGAACTTTTTCGTCTGCAAATTCGGTAAAAACCGCCGCAGGGTCTTGATATTGGAGTGGGAAACCTTATGTCCTTTTATCGGTCTTTTGCCAGTGATTTCACAAACGCGTGCCATGGTTCGTCGTTTTTCCGGTTACTTTTCAAAAATGGAGTGCAAAGAACGGAATTTTTTTTGAGACGACAAAAGGTTTTTTTGATTATTTCATTCCCAAACAGAATCATGCAACTCCCAAACCTCCCCCTCAAACAAGGCAAAGAGGAAAACCCGGTCGAACCCTGAGGCAGGGATGGAGTCCCTTAAACGCTCCGTAAATTCCGGGATCTTATGAACGATTGAATCGGCATGGATGATCAGCCAGTAAGCGTTGAGGTTATTCTTGCGGTAATTGCTGAGTTTTTCCGATTTGTTGCGGATGGCAGCATGGAGATGTTCGATGAATGATGCAAAAGATGCAGGATTTATAATGTATTCTGAATGTTCCAACCTGGTAAGCTCTATTCCGATGGCATGCTTCTGCCCGCATTTCAGGATGAAGTCGGGGGATTCCGATTTGATGATCCTGCCTTTCGGAAATCCGTGGAAATGCTTCCGGAAGTTTTCCAGTATGATGGATTCCTGGTGTTTCATTGGTTCTTGGTTCTTGGTTCTTGGTTCTTGGTTCTTGAATATGACCGCCGACCGCCGACCGCCGACCGCTGACCGCTGACCGCCGACCAAATCAATTATTCCCAACAATCTTGTTTTACCCATAAAAGCTTTTCAACCGCAAACCCGTTCTCCTGTGCAACATCCACCAGCTCCTGGTAAAGCGCCTCTTCCATTTGCGGTTCCCGGGCCAGTATCCAGAGGAATTTCCGGGATGGATTCCCTACCAGGGCATACTGGTAATTCTCCCGGTCGAGGTGGAAAATGTAGTATCCCGCCGCAAAGGGCCAGAAGAACTGCACCTTCAGCCGGCCGGGCTCATTTTTGTCAGGCACCCAGGCTTTTCCGCGAATCGATTTTGCCGCAGCGGGATCACTTTCTTTGTGCCCGGCATTGATCACGGTGATCTTGCCGTCGTCGCGGAGGCTGTATTCTGCCGTGACACAGATCAGCCCTTTTTCAAACGAGTTGGGCAGGCGGGCAATTTCATACCATTTGCCGGTGTAGCTCTGAATGTCCACATCAGGGACAGTAGTGAGTTTTTTCATGGATGATGAGCAGGAGGTTAGAATGATGAAGGTTATAAGAAGGGGTAAGTGTTTCATTGTATCTTGTTTCTTGTTTCTTGTTTCTTGGTTCATGACTAACGACTATCCAAAACCGCCAATCTCAGCATATTCAGCGCTGACAGGGTTGCGCGGCGGATGTTGCGACCGCGGTGCTCGCCGAACCGGAACTTCTGTGCTTCGGTCTTTCCGGGTGCGGCGAGGGCGATCCAGACGGTGCCGACCGGTTTTTCGGGCGTGCCGCCGTCGGGACCGGCGACGCCGCTGACAGCCAGGGCATAGTCAGCGCCGAAGCGCTTTAGGGCCCCTTCGGCCATTGCTTTCACCGTCGCCTCGCTGACGGCGCCGTGCTGTTTCAGCGTCACATCGCTGACGCCAAGCAAGTCAATCTTTGCCTGGTTGGCATAGGCTACCACCGACCCCAGGAAATATTCCGACGCCCCGGGAACCGAAGTGATCAGGTGGGCCAGGTAGCCGCCCGTGCAACTCTCGGCAGTACAAACTGTTAACTTCTTCTCTTTCAGCATTCTGCCGGCAATTTCCTCCAGCGTATCGTTCCCGAAACCGAAGATCATGTCAGGGATGAGCCCGCGCAGCGTTTCGATTTGCCGGTCTATCTCTTCCATCGCCTTCTCCCTGGTATCGGCAAAGGCCGTTAACCGCAGCCTTACAATCCCCGGTTGCGGGAGATATGCCAGTTTGACATGTGGCGGCAGGTTGTCTTCCCACTCTCTGATCATCACGGTGAGAAACGACTCGCCGATGCCCTGCGTCAGGACAGTTTTATGCGCCACTACCTGGTCGTTGCCACGTATTGATAAGCGGGGCAAAACATCCTGCTGCATCATGGCCTCCATCTCATACGGCACACCGGGGAGCGATACCAGTATCTTCCCCTCTTTCTCGAACCACAAACCGGGGGCGGTGCCATGATGATTCAGCAATGGGGTGCAATTGTCGGGTATCTCCGCCTGCTTGCGGTTCAGCTCAGTCTCCTCCAATCCGCGGGAAGCGAACAGTTTTTTGATCAACGCATGCGAAGGCTCATGGAAAATGAGGGAACTACCGAAATACTCACAAAGGGTGTGCTTGGTGATGTCGTCTTTGGTGGGCCCCAGCCCGCCGGTGACAAGGATCACCTCCGCCCGGGCAAAAGCCTCGTCGAGGGCGCTGCGAATCTCCTGTGAGTCGTCAGGGATGGCGCGGATATGCCTGACGGAGATCCCGATGTCGTGAAGCTGCTGGGCGATCCGGCTCGCGTTGGTGTTGATTACCTGGCCGATGAGCAATTCATCGCCGATGCTGATGATTTCTGCGATCATGGTGCAAAGTTAAGCGGAATCGGGATGAATTGTTAATTTTGAGGAGTTTTTCACCACAGATTACACAGATTGAACACAGATTAAGCACAGATTAATGAAAGCTTCAGATTTAATTATTAACCCCGATGGGAGTATCTATCATCTCAAACTAAGGCCGGAGGAATTGCCGGACCTGGTGCTGGTCGTGGGTGACCCGGGCCGGGTAGGAATGGTCTCCGCTCATTTTGATCACATTGAATTCAAAAAGCAGAACAGGGAATTTGTAAGCCATACCGGCATGCTGAAAGGCCAGCGCCTGATGGCTTTATCGACGGGCATCGGCCCCGATAATATCGACATCGTGATGAACGAGCTCGATGCGCTGGCCAACATCGACCTGGAAAGGCGGGAAACCCGGCCCGCTCACCGCACGCTCACTGTTGTCAGGCTGGGCACCACCGGCACGCTGCATGCCGATATTGCTACCGGCGGCTATGCCTTGGCTTCCCACGGCCTCGGCCTCGACGGCTCATTGAACTACTACAGTGAACTCGACCAGGTGAAAGACCATGAACTGAGCCGGGAGTTTATCCGGCAGACGGGCTGGCCATCTTTTCTCGGTGCGCCTTACATCATCCCCGGAACGGAAGATCTGGTCAAAAAACTCGAATTGGGCGCTGTTACAGGCATCACAGCCACCGGCGCCGGATTTTATGGCCCGCAGGGGAGGGAATTGCGACTGGGACTCGCTTTCCCGGATATGCTGGACAGGATGACACAGTTTTCCCACAGCGGCCACCGGATCGTCAACATTGAGATGGAAACCTCTTCGCTGTATGGTTTTGGCAGGATGCTGGGGCACCGGGTCGCCAGCATCTGTGTGATCCTGGCCAATCGCGCGACCGGGGAGTATTCCGGCAAGGTGAAGAAGCAAACGGAAGGCCTGATAACCTATGTGCTGGAGAAGCTGTTTGCCTGAACCTTTTTACCGGTTGGATTGTTTCAGAAGCAGGGATGGCATATTTGTTGATATCCTCTTATTAGAGCTTTTTTCCGCATGACCGATAAGTCGAAAAATAAGGAACTCGATGCGCTGATCAGCCTGCTGGACGAACCCGACGAGGGAATATTCCGGACGATCAGGGACCGCATCTTTGCCCATGGCAAGGAGGCGGTGCCGGCATTGGAAACGGTCTGGGAAAATGCTTTCGAACCGGTGCTTCAGCATCGCATTGAAGAGCTTATCCACCTGATCCAGTTCGATAACCTGAAAAAGGAGCTGAACAACTGGTCGCAATACCAGCACCACGACTTGCTGCAGGGGGCCATCCTCGTCGCGAAATACCAGTATCCCGATCTCGACGGGGCTTCCGTCATCAAGAAGGTCGGACAACTGTCGCAGGACGTGTGGCTGGAGCTCAACCAAAACCTGACGGGGCTCGAAAAGGTGAAAGTGATCAACCACATCCTCTTCGGGGTGCACAAACTGTCGGGCAACGCGGCTAACATCAGCGCTGCCGAAAATTTCTACCTGAACAACCTGCTCGATTCGAAAAAAGGCAGCCCTCTTTCATTGGGTATCGTGTACATAGCCATTGCCCAGAGCCTCCGGATACCCATCTACGGGGTCGATCTGCCCCGCCACTTCATCCTGGCTTATACCGATGATATCATTATCTCTCCAGATGATGCCTCCGCCGGGGATGTCCTCTTCTATATCAACCCGTTCAACAAAGGGGCAGTGTTCACGAAAAATGAGATCGACCTGTTTGTAAAGCAGCTCAAGCTTGAAAAGAAGGATTCCTATTTCAAACCCTGCGATAACCTGACGACCATCCGCCGGCTGATCAATGAGCTGATTTTCATCTATGAACAATCGGGAAACCCGGGAAAAGCGGATGAATTGAAGGAACTGCTGGAGGTTATAGGCTAACTGTAATGCTCCAACGCTTTCTTTAACCGACGGGTTAACCCGTCGGTTTCCAAGTATGTTACAAAGCTGGAACCGACGGCTTCAGTCGTCGGACTACTAAAAAAGAGAGACTTTTTGACTTTTGAGACACCCTCTTGGTTAATGACGGGCTTTCTTTAACCGACGGGTTAACCCGTCGGTTTTAGATAATACAATATATTCCTTTCCACTCGCTTTACGACCTCGCTGGCATCGGCGCGGACGAACTTCTCTCCCGTTATTCCCTCATACAACTCAATATACCGCTCAGACACCGACTCCACAAATTCATCGGACATAAATGGCACCTGCTGCCCCTCTTTGCCCTGGAATCCGTTCTCCATCAGCCACTCCCTGACAAATTCCTTGGATAGCTGCTTCTGCTGCTCGCCTTTGGCAAAGCGTTCCTCATACCCGTCGGCATAAAAATAACGCGACGAATCGGGGGTGTGGATCTCATCGATGAGATGGATTTGCCCGTCGAATTTTCCAAATTCATACTTGGTATCGACCAGGATCAGCCCCATTTTCGCGGCTATCTCCGATCCCCGGTTAAAAAGCTCCAGTGTATATTTTTCCAGCAGGACATAATCTTCTTCCGAAACAAGTCCCTGGCGGATGATCTCTTCCCGTGAAATATCCTCGTCATGCCCCTCCATGGCTTTGGTGGTAGGGGTGAGGATGGGTTCGGGGAAGCGCTCGTGTTCGCGCAAGCCATCGGGAACGGGCACGCCGCAGATCGAACGGGATCCGTTCTTGTAAGATCTCCAGGAGCTGCCGGTGAGATAGCCCCGGATGATCATCTCCACCGGGAAGGGCTTGCAGAATTTGCCCACCATCACCATCGGGTCGGGTACCGCAGCCATCCAGTTGGGGACAATATCGCGGGTGGCTTCCAGGAACTTCGCGGCGATCTGGTTGAGAACCTGGCCCTTATATGGTATCCCTCTCGGTAGCACCACATCGAAGGCCGAGATCCGGTCGGTGACCACCATCACCATTAATTCGTCGTTGATGTTATAGACATCCCTGACCTTGCCGTGGTAAACCCCTTTCTGGCCAGGGAACTGGTAATCGGTTCTGACAATGACATTTTGCATATGATGTTCTGTTTAAGGATTATTATTTTCTTTTCCGTAAGC
>JAHYJL010000239.1 GCA_019429045.1 Bacteroidales bacterium | reverse complement strand
ATTGTCAACCAGGATTTCTGTGGTATAGCGCTTGTTACCGTCCTTATCGGTCCAGTCGCGCGTCCGGATCCTGCCTTCCACATAAATGGAATTTCCTTTTTTAAGGTAGTTCTCCGCCACCTCGGCCAGACCGCGCCACAAAACCAGGTTGTGCCATTCGGTGTGCTCAACCTTGTCACCGTTCTTGCTCCGGTACGACTCCGTCGTCGCGAGGGAAAAATTGGCCACTTTCACCCCGCCTTCCAGATTCCTGATCTCAGGGTCCTTCCCAAGATTCCCGATCAAAATAACCCTGTTAATTCCTGCCATAACTGTAAGTTTTTAAAATTAATGAATGATTTAACACTTCACAAAATTAGTGATTAAAGAAGTTTCTTACTGTTTAATCCGGTTTTTCGTAAAATATACCCGGTCAGAATTGATATTTTTTCAAAAAATTTTCTATCAGCCTGGGAACCGGATAGTTATGAATTTTATCCAGCCTCACTTTCAGGCAGGGATCCAAAAAGGGAGGTCGCGTTTGTTCCTGTTATACCAGTCTATGATATGCCGGCTGAAATCCATCCTTGTGAAACAAATTATTAGTGAGCTATTTAGAACGATTTTTTTTGCAGTGAAATATTTGACAAGTGAAAAATATTATATCTTTGCTGCCTCATAAAAAAAATAAAGTTAAAAATCTAAAATTAATTGAGTTATGACCAAGGCAGAAATCGTTGCGGAAATAGCAAACAAGACAGGGATCGAAAAAGTGGCCGTACAGGCAACTGTTGAGGCTTTCATGGAAGCTGTAAAGAATTCGCTGTCAAATGGAGAAAACGTTTACCTGAGAGGTTTTGGCAGTTTTACCATCAAGAAAAGGGCTGAAAAGACCGGCAGGAATATTTCCAGGAATACTACCATTATTATTCCGGCCCATTATATTCCAGCTTTCAAACCGGCTAAAACTTTTGTAAGCGAAGTGAAAAGCAACGTAAAGGTTAAGAAATAACATTAGAACCAGAATCTATGCCCAGCGGGAAGAAACGGAAAAGGCACAAGATGGCTACCCACAAGCGCAAAAAACGCTTGCGGAAGAACAGGCATAAGAAGAAATAGTTTTTTTTGCCAGGGGATTACCTCAATTGACTAAACCATTTACTGGTTTGCTTCTTCACATCCAGGCAGCCATGAGCCGGCTGGAAGCTTAAACCATATAAAACAACTTCATTGTGGACAGGGAACTGATCATTGATGCGAAGTCTGGAGAAGTTGAAATAGCGCTACTGGAAGACAAGGTACTTGTTGAACTTCACAAAGAAAAGAGCAATCAGAGCTTTCAGGTGGGTGACATTTATCTCGGCAAGGTCCATAAGATCATGCCAGGGCTGAATGCTGCTTTTGTCGATGTCGGTTACGAAAAAGACGCTTTCCTGCATTATCTCGACCTCGGCCCCCAGGTACGGTCGCTGAGTAAATACACCAAACTTGCGCTGGCCGGCAAAGCGGCCAGAATCCCCCTGGAGCAGTTTATTGCTGAGGAGGATATTGAAAAGACGGGAAAGATCACCCAGGTATTGAAAGTGAACCAGCCGGTGCTGGTGCAGATCGAAAAGGAACCCATTTCGAGCAAAGGCCCCCGGATCTCCTCCGAGATCTCGCTGGCCGGACGGTTTCTCGTCCTGGTTCCCTTTTCCAACCGGATCAGCGTTTCGACCCGCATTAAATCGGTCGAAGAACGGAACCGGCTCAAGCGGCTGATCACCAGTATCAAACCCAAGAATTTCGGTGTGATCATCCGGACGGTAGCTGAAAATAAGATGGTCGCCGAGCTCGATGCCGACCTGAAGAACCTGGCTTCGAAGTGGCACGATATGATCCAGAAGCTACTGGAAGCCAAGCCGCCACGCAAAGTGCTCAGCGAGCTCGGCCGCACCTCCGTGATCCTGCGCGACCTGCTCAACGAGTCGTTCAACTCCATTACGGTGAACGATCATACGATTTACGAAGAGATCCGGAACTACATCGGTAAAATAGCGCCAAAGAAAGTTGACATCGTCAAGATGTTCCGTGGCCGTGTGCCCATCTTCGAATTTTTCGGCATCGACAAACAGATCATGAACGCTTTCGGCAAGACGGTCACCATCAAAAGCGGCATCTACCTGATTGTCGAGCATACCGAGGCGATGCATGTGATCGATGTGAACAGCGGCCACAGATCGCGGAAGGAGAACACACAGGAGGAGAACGCCCTGGCGGTGAACCTGGAGGCGGCCACCGAGATCGCGCGCCAGTTGCGGCTACGCGACATGGGAGGGATCATCGTGGTCGATTTCATCGACATGCACGAATCGAATCACCGCCGGCAGCTCTACCAGAAGCTGAAAGAGGAGATGGCGAAGGACCACGCCAAGCACACCATCCTGCCGCCGAGCAAATTCGGGCTTGTACAGATCACGCGGCAGCGGGTCCGCCCCGAGCATGAGATCGAAGTGCTGGAGGAGTGCCCCGCCTGCAAAGGCAGCGGCAAGATCAGGTCGAGCACCCTGCTGACCGACGAGATCG
>JAHYJL010000238.1 GCA_019429045.1 Bacteroidales bacterium | reverse complement strand
GTTCCAGCCGTCGTTCGACGAGAACATCCGCGGGCATGACGTATTCATCGTGCAATCGACCTTTCCGCCGGCCGACAACCTGCTGGAGTTGCTGATGCTGATCGATGCGGCTCGCCGCGCCTCGGCAAAGAATATCGTCGCCGTCATCCCCTACTTCGGCCTGGCCCGGCAGGACCGCAAAGACCGCCCCCGGGTAACCATCGCCTCCAAGCTGGTAGCCAACCTGCTCACAGCAGCGGGCGTGACGCGCATGGTAACGATCGACCTCCACGCCGACCAGATCCAGGGGTTCTTCGACGTGCCGGTGGATCATCTTTACGCATCTTCTATCTTCATCTCATATATCAGGAAACTCAACCTACCCAAACTGACGATGGCCTCGCCCGATACGGGCGGAACCCGGCGTGCAGCCAGCTATGCCAAGGTTTTGGGAACCGATTTCGTCATTTGTTACAAGCAACGCGCCAAGCCCAACGAAGTGTCCAAAATGGCCCTCATAGGTGATGTGAAGGGAAGGGATATTATCCTGGTCGACGATATCATCGATACCGGCGGCTCCATCACCAAGGCGGCCGGACTGATGATGGAAAAGGGAGCCAGGAGCGTGCGGGCCTTCTGCACACACCCTGTATTCTCGGGAAAAGCCTATGAAATGATCGAAAATTCGCCCTTCGTGGAGGTGGTGGTGACCGACACCATCCCGCTGAAACAGAAGAGCAGCAAAATAACAGTACTTTCCACCGCCGGTTTGTTCGCAGAAGTGATCAAACGCGTGGAAAACTATGAATCAATCAGCTCGTTGTTCAAGTTTGACGGCAGCGAGAAATAGCCCCCACCCCTTCCCTCCCCCAATTGGGGGAGGGAGTAAGGGAGGGGGTAAATAATTTAAAAATTCAAAATTCAACATTTCATGAAAACAGTATCTATGAGCGGCTCTCTCCGCGAGAGCGTAGGGAAAAAAGATGCTAAGCGGCAGCGCGCCGAAGGGCGTGTACCCTGTGTTTTATACGGGGGCGAAGACCAGGTTCACTTTTCCACCGAGGAAAAAGCCTTTCACAAAATCCTCAATTCACCTGACACCTATTTCATCAATGTGAGCATTGGCGAAAAGAAATACAGGTGCATAATGAAAGACATCCAGTTTCACCCGGTGAGCGATTCCATCCTGCATGCCGATTTCATCGAGTTCTCCGATGACAAGCCAATCACCCTGCACATTCCGGTAAAACTGACCGGCACCGCCCCCGGGGTGATAAAGGGTGGCAAGCTGGTTAAACAGTTCCGGAAACTCCCCGTAGAAGCTTTACCCGGCGATATGCCCGAAGCCATTGTCCTGAATATCGGTAAACTCGAAATCCTTGACAAGATTCTCATCGGCCAGATCCCGCAGGATAAATTTAAGATTCTTGAAAGACCGGAGAAATACGCGGTCATGATCCAGGTAACCCGTGTGGCTGCGACTCCCGAAGAATTGGCTGCTGAAGGTGAAGAAGAAACAGCAGAAGGAGAAGGCGAAGCCGCAGCACCCGCAGAGGAATAAATTAACGCTTGCCGGCCAATAAATGAAATATCTGATCGCCGGACTGGGCAATATCGGAGATGAATATGCCAACACCCGGCATAATATCGGTTTTATCGTAGCCGATGCCCTGGTGCAGACGGCAGGTATTTCATTTAAGTCCGGCCGCTACGCCTCCATGGCAAAAATGCGGGTGAAGAACCGCTGGCTGGTGGTCATCAAGCCCTCCACTTACATGAACCTCAGCGGGAAAGCCGTCAAATACTGGCTGGACACCGAAAAGATCCCGCTGGAAAACCTGTTGGTGATCGTGGACGACATCGCCCTTCCCCTGGGGCAGCTCCGGCTGAAGATCAAAGGGGGAGACGGCGGGCACAACGGCCTGATCAGCATCATCCAATCCCTGGATACGATAGACTTTTCCCGCCTCCGCTTCGGCATTGGCAATGATTTCGCCAAAGGCTACCAGTCGGAATACGTGCTGGGCAAATGGACGAAGCAGGAGGAAGAGCTTGTCTTGCCAAGGATAGCAGACGCTGTTGAAATGGTGAGGTCTTTTGTGCTGGCCGGGCCGGAGCGCACTATGATGGCATTTAATAAATAATGCTTAATGTTTAATGAGTAATGCAGAATTCTTAATTCTTAATTCAATAATACCAGATATGCCGCTCACGGGGATCCTCTCCTGCATCATGCTATCCCTCTCGCGGATGGTCACGGTGTTGTCTTCCAGGGTCTGGTGGTCGATGGTGATGCAGTAGGGGGTTCCGATGGCGTCATGCCTGCGGTAGCGCCGGCCGATGCTGTCTTTTTCCTCGTACTGGCACATGTAATCATATTTCAGACTGTCAAAGATTTCGCGGCCTTTTTCGGGCAGGCCGTCTTTGGCGACAAGAGGCAGTACCGCCACCTTGACCGGCGCCAGGAAGGGCGGAAGCCGTAATACTACCCGCTCGGTGCCGTCTTCCAGCTTCTCTTCGGTATAGGAATAACTGAGCACCGCCAGGAAGGTGCGGTCGAGGCCGATGGAGGTTTCAACCACGTAGGGGACATAGCTTTCCTTCCGTTCCGAATCGAAATACTGTAGCTTTTTACC
>JAHYJL010000039.1 GCA_019429045.1 Bacteroidales bacterium | reverse complement strand
ATGACACAATGATAGCTCGGGAGAAAATAGTATTGCTGATAATGAGGCAGTTATAAAATACAGTGTAACAAAAACACCGGTTGTAACTTCTTATAAATCAACAAACAAAGGAATTTTGGAAAAATAGAAAATACCTGGCTGAAATTTACTTTCAGCCACATTACCGCTGAAATAAGAACATTGGATGTGAAAGCGGAAGGAAAAGATTTTACACAATGGATGATGGCCGGTTATTCTAAAACAGGGGTAATTGGCAGTCCGGAACTTCCTGTTAGAAGGGAGTTACTGGAGGTGCCCATGGATGCCGAAGTGAGGATTGAAATCATCCGTACACAATACAAAGATTTTAACCTGGCGGAGTTGGGATATCTTTTCCCGGTAATGCCTGCACAGGCCCCAGCGATAAAAAGCGAAGAAAGGCACGATTTTGATTTTGATCCGGAAGCATACCTTATAGATGCTTTTACCCCCGGAGAGCTGGTATCGTTTGAGATCCTTGGCACCATGCGGAGTTACCGGATCGGCCGGCTGGATATATACCCCGTTCAATATAATCCCGTGACCCATACGCTGAGGGTATACAACCTGATCGAGGCCAGCATTTATTTTGAACAGGCCAACATTCCGGCTACTCTGGCATTGAAAGAAAAGTATGATAATTTCTATTTCCGGAACGTTGGAAAAACATTGCTAAACAGCCAGCCATCAGCCAATCGCGATACGGTCGTCGCCTATCCTATCACATTCCTGATCGTTTCCGACCCGATGTTTGAAGCACAATTGCAGCCTTTCATCCAGTGGAAGACCCGGCAGGGATACCATATCATTACCGCCTATACGAATGATCCCCTGGTCGGAGTCTCAACTACTACCATAAAAAACTACATCCAGGGCCAGTACAATAACCCTGCCCCCGGTAAGCAACCGCCATCTTTCTGTTTACTGGTAGGTGATATTCAGCAGATCCCTGCATGGAACGGGGTTGGGGGGAATCACGTAACCGATCTTTACTATTTTGAATACACCGGCGATATTTTCCCGGAGATGTATTACGGCAGGTTCTCAGCCCAGAATACAACCCAGTTGCAGCCTCAAATAGATAAAATCATACAATATGAGAAGTACACCATGCCTGATCCAACCTATCTGAATGAAGTGGTGATGGTAGCCGGCATGGATGGCAGCTATGGTAATTCCCATGCCAACGGCCAGATCAATTACGGCACAATCAACTATTTCAATGCTTCTAACGGCATTTTATCCCATACCTATCTTTATCCGTCGTCGGGCGGGCAATCTGCAGCTATTATCCAAAATATAAGCGACGGTGTCACTTATGCTAATTATACAGCCCATTGCGGCCCCAACGGCTGGAGTGATCCCTCCTTTACCACATCCAACATTCCATCACTGCAAAATCAGGATAAGTACGGGCTGCTGGTAGGCAATTGCTGCCAATCGAGCAAATTCAATGAAAACGAATGTTTTGCCGAAGCGCTTTTAAGGGCCGAGAACAAGGGAGCGGTCGGTTATATAGGCGCATCCAACAACACCTATTGGGATGAAGACTATTACTGGGCTGTGGGGGTAGGGCAGATTGCCGAAAATCCGCCTCCATATGAAGAGACCACGCTTGGCATGTACGACCGGGCTTTCCATACCCATGGAGAACCCTGGGAAGATTGGTATGCTACTGCCGGCCAGCACATATTTGCTGGAAACCTTGCAGTTACACTGGGTGTTCCCAATTCTTCCACTTATTACTGGGAAGCTTACTGTCTCATGGGCGACCCCTCCCTGATGGTCTATTATTCACAACCACAGGCCATGAACGTATCCTATATTCCCCTGATGCCATTGAACTCCACTTCATTCACCGTGCAGGCCGACCCATACGCCTATGTAGGCATTTCTCTGAACGGGGTGCTGAAAGGCGCTGTGCTGGCCAATGCATCCGGCACAGCCGTTGTGCCGCTTGATCCGATCATTACACCCGGGACTGCAGAGATCGTTGTTACGGCCCAAAACAGGCAACCTTTCTTCGGAACGGTCATTGCTGCAAACCCCGAAGGCCCGTTCATCCTGGTCAATGACCACTCCTGGCAGGAACTGTCAGGATATCCAAATAACAAGATTGAGCCCGGCGAGGTCATCGGGATAAATATAGAGCTGATCAACTACGGCATGAGCGCCGGCACCGAGGTGGTGGCCATCCTGAGTACCATGGATCAGTATGTTACTATTACCGATGCTTACGAATTTTGCGGAGACATTGGGGCACAATCGATTCAAACTTACCAGAATGCATTTTCTGTTATCATTGCCGACTACATCCCGAACGGTCATGAGGTGAAATTCACCATCACTACCCAGGATCTTTCCCGGGAATCGTGGAGTTCAAACATCACACTGGAACTATCGGCACCTGTTTTAAAGCTGAACAGCCTGACAGTAGATGATAGCCAGGGTGGGAACGGAAACGGCAGGATGGATCCGGGAGAGTCCGTGAATCTCATTGCTGCCTTTTCCAACGGGGGAAATGCCATCGGCCGGAATACCGTGGCCGGCCTCACCGCCCACAGTGGATTTGTCAACATCCTCAACCCTGAGCAAACCATCGGAAATCTTCCGTTCTTTGGAAATACACCGGTTGTTTTCCAGGTAGAGATTGATAGCAAGGCCCCCAACGGCATACTGGCCAATTTCGAAGTCAATTTGGTTGCCGGAGCATTTGAACTGAATGAAAGCCGTCCGATGAAGATCGGGTTGATCTGTGAAGATTTCGAAACCGGTAACTTCTCAAAATTTCCCTGGAATCACGGTGGCGACATACCATGGACCATTACAAATATTTTTCCGCAACAGGGTTTTTATAGTATCCGTTCAGGAAATATCGACCACCTGCAATCTTCTGAAATCTCTGTTAACTATCACGTAATGCAGCCCGACAGCATATCCTTTTACAGGAAAGTATCCTCGGCAACCGGTGACAGGCTGCAATTCCTGATCAACGGTCAGGTGGCCGGAGAATGGTCAGGGACCATTGGCGGCTGGAAGCGGGAGAGCTATTTCGTGGGTGCCGGCAACCACACCTTCAAATGGATCTACATCAAAGATGGCAGTGGTGTAGCAGGATCGGATGCAGCATGGATCGATTATATCGTCTTCCCGCCAAAAAATGCCACCACCCTGTATGCTGGGGAAGATGAAGCCATTTGCCCTGCTTTTCAGTACCAATGCCATGGTCAGGCTACCAATTTCCAGTCTGTCAGCTGGAGCACCTCCGGAACAGGAACCTTCAATAACAGCCATATACTTTCCCCGCAATATGCGCCCAGCAACGAAGACCTCGAAGCAGGGCAGGTTGTACTTACAATGAATATTATTGATAACCAGGGGGAAGCCTTTCATGATGAAATGACCCTTTCTTTTTCCGATACTCCCGAACAACCTGGCATGCCTGAAGGTCCGGATGAAGTACATATTGATAACACCTTTATCAGCCTCTTTTCAATCAACCCTGTGGAAGATGCAAAAAGTTACCATTGGATCGTCAACCCGGCAGAAGCCGGGATTTTCGCCGGTACAGGCACTGCGGTAACCCTGGTCTGGAATCGGGATTTCGGGGGCGTTGCCATGATCAGTGTGGAAGCCATCAACGATTGCGGGATAAGTCAGGCATCGCCGGAATTAATGGTCATCGTAGAAAATTCCTCCGTAAATATTGCTGAAATCCACACCGCTTCTTTCAACTTAACAACCTATCCAAATCCGGCATCAGAAACGATATTTATACGGGTAGATGGTGAAGTAAATAAAAACATGGAAATCTGCCTGGTGAACCTTTTGGGTATTAAAATTGTTACAAAACAGTTATACCACACCGGAGAAACGGTCAGTGTGACCGTTGGCCACCTGCAACCGGGGATCTACCTGCTCACTGTTGTCTATGATGACCGGATGGCAGCGCGTAAAATTATAATCAGATAGTGATTCGCACTAACTAAACAATATTAAATGAACCACCGGAACTCTGTCATACTCCTTCTCTTGTTCAGCATTCTCTCATCTTACGGACAGTTTCAGGTGGTGGATGCATCAAGGCTGCAGGTCATGCCTGGCTTGCATTTCATTCCGGATGTGGAAGGCAAAGTGCTTATCAGCGATGCCGTTTATGAGCAGCTGGAAAGACATGAGACGGGCGAAGTTCCCACGGTTTACCCGCTCTGGCCCCTGTCGAGGGCCGGTGCGGTCGAAGAAGGAGGGGCCTGGGGAAACTGCGACAATGACCCCGACCTGGAGATCATTTACGCGGCAGGAAACAAGGTATATGTATTTAACAGCAACGGTTCTCTGGTGAGCGGATGGCCCCGTACACTCGATTACCCGACCGACGGCGCACCCGCGTTCGGCGATATCGACGGCGATGGTTACGGGGAGATCGTGGTGACTACGCACCAGCCCGCCACTTTTGCTGTTGGCTCCATTTATGCTTTCGAGATCAACGGGACCGATGTCCAGGGGTTTCCGGTCAGCACCGTCGGCGGCGCGCTCCGCACACCGGTATTGGCTGACCTTGACGGCGACGGCGCCCTCGAGATCATCGTCACCATCAGGAAACATCCTGAAGGTTTTATCCATGTTTACAGGGGCAATGGCACCATGTTCCCCGGCTGGCCCCAGCGAATGGATTATGTGCCGGGCTCTGCCGCTGCAGTAGGCGATATCACCGGGAACGGCGTTCCGGAGGTTGTTGCCCAGTCGTACTTCGGGCTCCATGCCTTCACAGCCGAAGGAGTGCTGATGCCCGGATTTCCATACTACCCGGGCACCAACAGGGTTTTTTCCTATTCCACCCCCGTATTGGCAGATATAAACCAAAATGGCCTCCGGGAGATCATCTGCGGCGACCATGCACTGGATTCAGGCAATGGAGCCATTCACATTGTAAGGACCGATGGCACAGCATTTCCGGGTTGGCCCAAATTCACCGGCGCATGGGTCTATGGCCCACCCTCCGTTGGCGATATCAATGGCGACGGCCTGCTCGATATCGCCGTCGGCGACCAGATGATCTCAACCACCCCGCAAAATAAAGTCTATGCCTGGACTGCCACCACCGGTAACCCCCTGCCCGGTTTTCCCATCACCGGCGTGTGGGCTGTGAATTCCCAGATCATGCTGGCCGACCTCGATGGCGACGGGATGATCGAACTGATGTTCGATGATAACACCTCCATAGGAAAGTACCAGGGATATAACCACGACGGCACGCCCATGGAAGGATGGCCCCTGTACCTGAACGGCAGCACATTCTATATCTCCCCTATGATCTTCGACGTTAAACTCGACGGGATCATGGATATATCAGGCGCCGGTTACGACCAGGCAACAGACAATACTTATCTCTACCTCTGGAATGCCCATGTCCCAATGAACAAGGACCTGGCCATACTGCCAATCCTGCAGTATAACACAAGGCACAACGGCGTATATGGAGATTATCTCATGGTAGGGACCCCTGAGATCCAATCTGATTCGCAAGATACCTGGACCATTTACCCGAACCCGGCGAGCACCCGGCTTTATGTCAAAAGAACAAATCCGGGTATGCATAAAAATACGGGTACTAAATGGCACATCAATGTTTTTAGCGCTTCCGGGGAACAGGTATATCAAAACATCATTCCTGAAGAAAGTACCTCATCGGTCGTCCCCACCTCCACCCTGCCCCCCGGGGTTTACTGGCTGGAGATCAGGTCAGACCGCACTTCAGCGTATGTGAAGAAATTCATTGTGTTGCATCCTTAGGGATAAAATAAGCATCATACTGATGAAACCAAATTATATGATTCTCGCGCTTTTCTGCCTGATTGTCACAACAGGCGATCTCATTTCCCAAAAATCCGATCCCAGGCCACGCCTGCCATTAATCTATATTCAATCCTCCAACGGGATGGCTAGCCCGTCATGGGAAGGGGGGCGGTCTGAGCTCGAATTTGCCGATATGAACCAGGACGGTTTCGTGGACATAATTTCTATAGGGGATCACGGCAGTCCGTATATCAATGCCGGCATCCATGGCATCATGGTTTATTTTGGCGATGGGCAGGGTAACTGGAGCGTTCAAATGACTGGTAATTTCGGATACGGGGGCATCGCGGCGGGTGATGTGAACAACGACGGGTTCATGGATGTAGGTTACGGCATGCACCATAACTATTCCAGCGATGATTTGGGCGACCAGCTCATCGAAGTGGCCCTGGGCGACGGGTCGGGGGTGAACTGGACCCCCTGGGATGACGGGCTGGCCACCAGCGGCGAAACCTATGGCATGTTCGGCACCGATTTTGCCGATGTGGATAACGACGGCGACCTTGACCTCGGTAACATCTCTTTCGGATGCTGCAACGGTGTTCGGGTTTACCTGAACAATATGGATGGTACCTGGAGTCCGTCGTTTAACATGACAGGCGGTAATTCCGATATGATCTTCGAATTCGGTGATATCAATAATGATGGTTTCATGGACTTAATCGCCGGTTATGAATACGGCACTGTCTTTTTAGGTGACGGCACTGGCCATTTTACTATAAACGACCAGGGCCTGCCTTTGGCGGGCAGCATGGGAAGATATGGCCCTTCCCTCGGGGATATCAATAATGACGGCTTTCTCGATCTGGCATTCACCAGTTATTCCGGCGGTGTATTTGTTTATACCTGGAACGATGAACAACAGCAATGGGAGAATGCATCGGGTAATTTGCCCGCATCCGGCACATTTGAAATGACGCAACTGAGATATATGGACATGGATGGCTTTGTCGATCTCGCCATCTTCGGCCGGGGAACCTTCCAGCTTTATCTTGGCGACGGAGCCGGGAACTGGACCGCCGATGCTACCTTCACCTCCGGGTCGCCGGGCTATGCAAAGGCCTTCAGGGTCGGCGGAGATGTCGACCACAACGGGTATCCGGATATTGTCTTCCTGGAACAGGTGGGCACATGGATCAGTTACAAGAACCACCTGAGGTGTTACCGGGAAGCGTCGGTGCCGCAAAGTCTCTCCATTAAGCCGGTCTTTCCGCGGGGGAATGAATTGTTGTGGCAGAACTCCATACGGTTCATCGACTGGATCACGGCAGTACCCGGAACGGCCTCCTCACAGGTTAAGTTAGAATTTTCTATCTCCGGTCCGGAAGGGCCATGGAACCTGATCGCCGAAAGCCTGCCGGATAACGGCCGCTACCAGTGGCCCGTCCCTATGGTCGTATCCAATAATTGCTTTATCCGCTACACAGTGACTTCCGGAGAATCCTCCCACACCAGCATCACCCCCGCAGCGTTCACAATTACCGATGGCACCGTGGGAATGAAAGAAAAGGCGAATCAATCAATTGAGCTGCAAGTCTATCCGAACCCTGCCGGCTCTAAAATATTGGTCGGCGGTCGGCGGTCGGCGGGCAGCGGGCAACTGTCGGCAGGCAGCGGGCAGGACCTGCCGGTCAACCTTTGTATCTTTGATATGATGGGACGAAAACTGAAATCTTTTTCAGCGGTACAAAATTTTCCTTTTGAGGTTGATGTTTCCGATCTCCAGCAAGGATTTTATCAGCTTCGTGTGCAGTTTGAAAACGGCCGGTCTTCTTCGGCTAAATTCCTTAAAATAATAGAATAATCAAGTTTTCTCGCTGATTTTCGCGGATGTAAATGCAGATGACGCTGAAAACAATCTTCATTTTTATTTGTTATTTTTGCTGCCCAATATCAAGTCATTATGAGAAACATCATACCTTTCCTGATTATCATCTTTCTGATCCCACTGCTGATTTCCCAAAAACCGGTCGGGAAAAATGAAAAACCTTACGTAGACGGTGAAATCATGGTGAAGATGCGCTCGGACATTTCACCGGTGCAACAGGAAGAAATATTCCAGGCTTTCCTGAACGAATACCAGTACCTCAAAATCGAGCCGATCCGGAAATTATCCAACAGGCTGAATATACACCTGTTACGATTTAAACCCGGTATATTTAACGATGAAATGGTCTTGGAGGAAATTAAAAAGCACCCGTATGTGGAACTTGCCCAGTTCAACCATTTCATCGAACACCGACAGCTGATCCCGTCGGATCAGTATTTCGACCTGCAATGGAATATGCACAATACCGGCCAGACAGGCGGTACTTACGATGCTGACATTGACGGTCCGGAGGCCTGGGAGATCGGCACCTCGGGGATAACCGCCACCGGCGACACCATTGTTATCGCCATTATCGACGATGGGTTTAACCTGACCCATGAAGACCTCAGGTTCTGGAAAAACTACCTGGAGATCCCCGGCAACGGCATCGATGATGACAGTAACGGGTATATCGATGACTACCATGGATGGAATGTTTATTCCAATTCGGGGAATATCATTGAAAGGGACCATGGCACGCATGTCACTGGAATTGCGGCGGCCAGGGGGAACAATGATAAAGGCGTTACCGGTGTGAACTGGAATGTAGGGGTGATGCCGATTGTGGGATCAGGCACAGTGGAGTCCTATGTGGTGGCAGCATATGCCTATGTACTTGAAATGCGGGCCCGGTATAACGAGAGCGGCGGCACAAAGGGGGCTTTTATTGTTTCTACCAATGCTTCCTTCGGGGTGAATATGGGCCAGCCGGAGAATTTCCCCATCTGGGGGGCGATGTATGATTCGCTGGGCATGCTGGGTGTCCTCAGCGCAGGGGCAACGGCAAACGCCAACTGGAACATCGACGAAGTGGGAGATATTCCGACGGCGTTTCCAAGTGAGTTCCTGATATCCGTTACCAACACTGATCAATATGACAACCTGAACAGCTTTGCCGGTTTCGGCCTGACCACCATCGACCTTGGGGCTCCCGGCACCCAGGTTTATTCAACCCGCCAGGGCAACGCCTATGGTTATAAAACAGGCACTTCGATGTCGTCACCGCATGTCGCCGGCGCTGTTGCATATATGTTTTCCATAGCAGATGCAGTATTCATGGAAGCATACCATAACGACCCGGCCGGCATGGCGCTGGTGATCAAACAGTTTATCCTGGATGGCACCGACCCTCTTCCCACGTTGCAAGGCAAATCCGTTACCGGTGGCAGGCTGAATATTTATAACTCAGCCATGCGGATGTTACTTCCCGATATCATCTTCAGCCCGATGAGCATCCTGAAGGTGCTGCCCCCGGATGAACAGGAAAACGAGATACTTTCGTTCACCAACAATACCGGTTCCACTCTGAATTACAACATCACTTATCCCGATACATTGGATTGGATCAGCTTGAGCGGAACTCTGTCCGGTACGCTATCGCCCGGAGGATATGGCAACATACTGGTTCATCTTGACTCGGAAGGCATCGTATCGGATACGCTCCTGGCATACCTGACATTTACCTATGGAACCGACAGCCTGTTCAATGTGCCGGTGCATTTGATTGTTAATCCGTTTGTGGGCGGCAGGGAATATGAGGGCATGGAGGCATGGGGGCATGGAGGCATGGTATTATGGCCGAACCCGGCGAGGGAAGTGGTAAGGTTTGAGTTTTCAGGTTTAAATTCGGGAATGGATTATAAACTGAGCATTGTCCACTTTTCCGGAACGATCCTGCAGGAATTCACGATTACAGGCGAACAGGCCGGCTTACAGCTAAACACGGCATCATATCGTGCCGGCAGTTACTTCGTCATCCTTAAACAGGGGAATAAAATGATGGATTCAAAAAAGTTCATCATCATCAAATAAATTAAATCCCCAACTTAAACCTTAAACCTCAAACCTAAACACTTGCTCGCTTGTAAACGGCCGCCACAACCGTCACATCATCCCCACCCATGTTGATGCTGAGTGCAAAAGGTTTTTCGGGTGAAACAGCGATCTGGGATGCGCCCGCTTTTCCTGTCAGTTGTTCCCAAACTGTTACGGCCATATGCACGCCGGTGCCGCCGGTCGGGTGTCCCCAGCCGATCAGGCCCCCGGTAGTATTCATCGGGATCATGCCGTCGCGGGCAGTGTGGCCTTCTGCCACAAACTGTGCCCCCTTGCCCTTTTCGGCAAAGCCGAGCGCTTCGGTGGCAAGGACGCCGGCTATGGAAAAGCAGTCGTGCGTTTCTATGGTAGCCAGATCATGAATGGTGATGCCGGCATCTTCAAGCGCACTCAGAGCAGCTTTTTTGATTGTGATTAACTCAGTCGGATCCACCGGATCCTCCGTGAGGTTGCGTACTTTGTGGGCCCAGGAAATGATCTCCACCGCTTCGCTTTTCGGGATACCGCAACGTTTCAGCCCCTCTTCGGAACAAATTACCACACAGGAAGCCCCGTCGGAAACCTTGGAACAATCCAGCACGTTCAGGTGGTCGACGAAAGCGGCGCCATTGGGCTTCATCTTATTATATAATGCTTCCAGGTCTTCGACCTTGTTTTCGTATTCCTGTGCCGTGGGACAAAGCCTCGCGTTTTCGATCGCATTGCGGAACCAACGGCCCATACCCTTCCGGGCATAATCCATGCCGTATTTCTCATAATAAGTCCCGGCCCGATCACTGAACTGCCCCGGGAAGAAATAGGCATGGCCGTTCTTCCGTTTCTGGAACCATCCTGCACCGGCCAAAATATCGGCGCCGTAAATGGCTTTCACCGTGTTTTGCACTTCAATGCCAACCGTCAGTGAAACATCCGCCGTGCCCGCCAGAACGTTTTTGATACTGGTCACCAGTGCCAGTCCACCGGAGGCGCACGCCCCTTCCACCCTTATCGCGGGTTTGAATTGTAATACCGGATCAACCATCGGGAAAAGCCCTCCCAGGTGCGCTTGCTTGTTAAACCGAGCAGCCATGAAGTTGCCCACCACGCACTCATCGACATTCTTTGCCCCGCCAATCTGTTTCAGGGTGCCCTGCACCGCTTCGTTAAAATAATGCTCAATCCCCGGTCGGGCCTTCTTGGGGTTGAACTCGCAACGGCCGGTTCCCATCGAAACCGTGTTGAACCCGGCGGCTAAATAGATTTTTTTATGTGGTTTGCTCATCAGTACGAAGTTGTTTAGATTATTCTATTTTAAAAATACCCATTCACCGGCCCGTAGGCATGGAAAAACCCTGTCAGCAGCACGGTGTTCACATCGTTCTCATTATGGGCTACGTTGTCTGCGACCAGCTTTTTGCCGATCGCATTGGACCGCCGGCCGTATTCCACAGCCAGCCTGGCGCCAAGGGTATCCATCGTCTTCATCTCCCCAAATATGCTGCCAAAAGCCTGGTCCTTATCTTTCACCTTTACGGCTGCTTTCCAGGGGATCAGGGATGCCGGTGCAGGCCCCAGACGCCCATCACATTTGGCATTGAAACCGGCAATCTCAACATAGGCCTTTGTTTCCGGATCATAAATGGCGACCGGCCTGCCCTTTTCGTATTTCAGGAAACCGTCTTTCTGCGATCCGTCGGAGTATTGTCCGCCTTTGACACCGATGGATATCATCCGGTCCAGCAGATCGCTGTGCAGATCTTCATCCGGGAGGAAAGGATTCATGACGTTCATGATGAAAGACACTACATCGATCCCAACGTAATCAATCAATTGGAAGATGCCCATCGGGCGAATGAGGAAATCCTGCGAAATGCGGTTCACCATGTAAACAGCCTCGGCAAAAGGCATCTCCTTTGCCAGCTTTTCCGAGGTGTGAATGCCATGTAAAGCATCGCGCATGAAGTGGCCGTTGCCGATAAAACCGGCGAAATCGTTGGCCGGAACCACCACCTTTCCCAAGTTTTTGGCATAGGCCCCGGCAAATTCGATCATTTCCGGGTTGGTCTTGTCCGTCACGATCAATTCAACCAGTTTCTGCACGGCCGGTGGATTGTAGAAGTGGAATCCAAGAACACGACCGCCCAGTCCGGCCTCCTCATCGATGAGATGGATCGGAACCGAAGAAGTGTTGGTGAAGAACCAGGGTTTTTCAGGATTATTCTGATCGATCTGTGACAATAATTTCACTTTTAGCGTACGGTTTTCACTGACAGCTTCAAAGATGAGGGTTGAGTCGTATGCTGCCTCCAGGCGGGTCGTCGGCCTGACCAGGCCCATCACATCAAAAATGTACTGGTTGATGATCTCCTCGTTTTCGATCAAATCGGTACGGTTGGCATAAAGCTTTCGCAACGCCACTGTTTTCTTCTCGGCAACTTTCTGCACCTGCGCCCTGAGGTACAGCATCAGCCCTGCCAGGCCCTCTTTCGAGACATCCATTGCATGCAGGACAAAAGCCTTCCCCTTGTTTTCAGGCTTCAGGCTCAGATCGGCCATCTCCACGGCCGTGAGCAGCAGGATACCGCTGCCCATTTTACCTGCAGCGCCAAGGACAGTTACATTTTGTAGTTTTTCTGAGTAATCCATATATTAAATGTTAAAAATTCGCTTTTCTTTTCTCTAAAAATGCCCGCATGCCTTCTTCTCCTTCAGCCTTGAACTGTGTTCCGAAGAATTCCGATTCGAGATTGCAGCCCTCGTCGAAATGCATCATCCGCCCGGCGCGCGTAACATATTTTACCTTTTTGACTGCCATCGGGCCTTTGGAGGCTATGATCCGGGCAATCTTCAGCGTCTCCTCCATGAGTTGTTCCGGCTCGGTGACCTTTTGCACCAGGCCGATCCGCAGCGCCTCCTCTGCGCCGATCATTTCACCGCTCATCAGCAGCATCAGCGCGTCCCCAAGCCCTACCAGCCGCGGCAGCCGCTGCGTGCCGGCATAGCCCGGGATCATCCCCAGGTTCACCTCCGGCTGGCCGAATTTCGCCTTGCTGCTGGCAATCCGGAAATCACAACCCATCGCCAGCTCCAGGCCTCCGCCCAATACAAAGCCGTTGATGGCGGCAATCACCGGTATCTCCATCTTCTCCAGGCTCCTGAACGTATTCTGCCCTGTCTTTGAAAAAGCAATCCCCTGCTCCGGGGTCATGTCGACCATCTCGGCAATGTCGGCGCCGGCCACAAATGCCTTCCCCTCCCCCGTTATGACCATCACCCGGATCTCCGGCATGCCGGATACCTGGCTGACCATGGCATCCATCTCCTGGAAAAAACGGGAGTTCAGGGCATTCAACGCCTGCGGGCGATTGATGGTTACAATCGCAATGTTTTCATCAACAGATAGTTGCAAAATTTCGTATTCCATGGTTTGGAGATTTTGAGATTGAAGTTTCAAATATAGGAAAATTTTTGAGAAGATCTTTAACATCATATTCCGTTAATTATATGTATCTTTGCATCCTTAATCATGAAAACCGCTTTGCAAAATACCGGTATTATCTTCCTGGCAGCCCTGCTGATCATGACAACAGGCGGGTTTTCGGTTTACGAACACTTTTGCCGTTGTGCCGGGGAGAAAACCGCTTCGATATTCGTGGAGGCACCATGCCACCATGATGATGAGTCTTTGGCGGTTTCATGCTGCATGACGGAAGAGCATGCATGCTTCAGTACTAACCATACGGAAAAATCATGCCACAATGACAATTACTGCCAGACGACCGAAACGTATCTTAAAATCTCTGACGACTTTAATTATCAGTTTGATAAAATCTCTCTCAAATTTATTGTCAGCTTTGTGCAAATACTGACGGGCAACAGCCTGATGGCAGTCGAGCAGGATTATACCTTCCCCGTTCAGGAATTCAATGACATACCACCCCCGCTCTATGGCCGGGAGCTGGTGAACCATCTCCACCAGCTCAAAACCGACCACTGCCTGATTTAATTCCACTCTGTGTTACTCTGTGAGAAATCAATACTTCTCACAGAGCTCCACAAAGACTTCCATTTCATTCATCATAATAAATCAGGTAAAAATGCAACTGAAATTCATCATATCATTTACAATAATTCTCCTGTCCGGTCAAATATCCCTTGCCCAAGCCATCAAAGGATTTGTCTACGAGCTGAACGCCAGCCAGGAGAAAACACCCCTTCCCGGCGCCAATGTTTACTGGGAGGGGACGACCCATGGCACAGCCACCGATAAAAACGGGGCATTCTCGCTTAAACCCGACGGAAGCAAAAATCATTACCTGGTTGTAAGCTATGTCGGCTATATCAACGATACGCTCCATATTCATCCGGACGAATCCATTGAAGTGATCCTTCAGAACAACAAGACCCTGGCGGAAATCGAAGTGCTGGAAAGGGCTCCCGGGGCCCACATATCACGGAACGATCCGATTCTTACCCAGCAGATTACCATGGGTGAGCTGAAACGAGCCGCCTGCTGCAACCTGTCGGAGAGCTTCGAGACCAACGCCTCGGTCGATGTGAATTACAGCGATGCCATCACAGGCGCCAAACAGATCAAACTGCTCGGCCTGGCAGGGAAATACAGCCAGATGCAGACCGAAAACATTCCCAACCTGCGGGGACTCGCTTCTTCCTATGGGCTGTCGTACATTCCCGGCTCCTGGATGGAGTCGATCCAGGTCTCCAAAGGGACCTCCTCGGTGAAAAACGGCTATGAATCGGTCACCGGCCAGATCAATGTCGAATACAAAAAGCCCGAAAATCAGGAAATGCTTTTCCTGAACCTGTACGTCAATCAGATAGGACGAGTGGAAGGCAATGTGAACAGCTCCATCCGGGTCAGCCCACGCTGGAATACAGCTGTTTTCGGCCATTATTCCAATCAGTCTGCCAAATTCGACCATAATCACGATGGCTTCATCGACGATCCCATTTTTACCCAGGTGAACTTCTTCAACCGCTGGAACTATCATTCCGAAGTAATGGAAGGAATGTTCGGGGTGAAATATCTGAACGAAGACCGGCAGGGAGGACAAATGGATTATTATAATAATAACGAGCCTGGGGCTGCAGATTTCTATGGCACCAGGTTAAAAACCAACCGTTTGGAAGCCTTCAGCAAAACAGGCTTCTTCCTGAACCGCCCTGAAAGCAGCATCGGATGGATCAACTCCTATATTTTTCACGATCTTAACTCATTCTTCGGACTGAATACTTACGATGCTACTCAGCACAACTTTTACAGCAACCTGATGCTGCAAACCTGGATCAGGAACACTGCACATACGATCACCACCGGGATCAACTACAACCTGGACCATTTTGACGAAAACCTGAACGATTCGGCCATCGTCCGGACGGAGCATACTCCAGGGATTTTTTCAGAATACTCCTGGGTGGTACCGGAGAAGTTCACACTCCTGTTGGGACTGCGGGGCGATTACAACAGCCTGTTCGGCTTCTTCCTCACACCGAGGCTCCATCTTAAATACAACATCATGCCGAAACTCGTAGCGAGGGTATCGGCAGGAAGAGGATCGCGCTCCGCCAGTGTCATAGCGGAAAACCTGTCGTTGCTCACTACTTCACGCTATTTTATTTTTACAGAGAAACTGAAAATGGAGCATGCCTGGAATTATGGCATCAACCTGACGCAGTATGTGGATATCCTGGGACGTGAAATGAGCATCAGTGCAGAGTATTACCGCACTGAGTTCACGAGCCAGGTGATTGTCGACAAAGAGCAGAACCTCGACCAGATCAGGGTCTATAACCTCGACGGCCCTTCCTATGCCAATACATGGCAGGTAGAGATGAAATATGAGCTGATCCGCCGGATGGATGTCACGCTCGCCTTCCGGTATAACGATGTGAAAATGACCATCGGCGAGCAGTTGCAGCGCGAACCGCTGGTGAACAGGTACAAAGGGCTGGTTACGGCTTCTTATGCTACAAACCTGCGGAAATGGCAGTTCGATGTGACCGCACAATTCAACGGGCCGTCGCGGATCCCCTCTACTGCCATGTTCACGGAACAATACCAGATGGCATCCGAATCGCCGTTTTACACGGTATTGAATGCACAGATAACCAAATTTCACAAGAAATGGGAGTTTTACCTGGGGGGAGAAAATCTTACAAACTACAAGCAAAATCATCCCATTATCGCCTCGGAGGACCCCTTTGGGCCTTATTTCGATGCTTCCAATATCTGGGGGCCGATTTCGGGGATAAAAGTGTATATGGGTGTGAGGTTTCTGCTGAAGCACGACAAGCTATAAAGAGTTTTGAGTTTTGAGTTTTGAGTTTTAAATTTTAATTATACATAATATGAAAAGAGGATTTTCTATAGTTGCTTTGTTAGTGATGGTATCTCTAATGATTAGCGGTCCTGTGTTTTCGCAGGAGAAGAAGAGGAATTACTTAGAGGTGCAAATAAAGACCTCAGCGGTGTGTGGCATGTGCAAGGAACGGATCGAAGGCAATATCGCTTATGAAAAGGGCGTCAAAAAAGTGGACCTCGATGATGAGACCAAGATTGTCACCATCGGTTATAATCCACGGAGAACCGATCCGGACAAGCTGCGCAAAGCGATCTCAAAACTGGGCTATGACGCCGATGATGTGGAAGCGGATCAGGCAGCGCATGACAAGCTGCCGAAATGCTGCCAAAAAGGTAACGAACCGCACTGATATTCATAAAAGCCCTTTGACCCTCGGTATGCCGGGGATAAAATCCTTCAGGTAAAACGGTTCGAAATAGGCCGTATTTTCGAATTGTTGCCGGCGAAACTTCTCTTCCGCCAGGGGGATCATGAATTTGGCGGAAGGATGGAAATCATCCAGGAAAAGTGCATTGGGATGGCTTTGCAGCAGGGGTTTGCACTTTGCCGCGCCATCGCCTGCGAAAATGACCAAATGATCCCTGAGTTCTTCCATGAAGGATTCTTCCGTAATGATCTCGGCGAGGGTTTCCCGGACGGGATGGAGGCCCTGGTCGTAAAGGGCGCTGTAAACTTCCATCCTTTTCGCATCGATCATCGGGCAGAAGAGGGATGGAGTCCCTGTTGGCAGGGACTCCATCCCTGCCATCCCGGCTGTCATCGCCTGCAGTGTGCCAATGGCAATCAGCTGTTTATCCAGTGCGTAGCAAATGCCTTTGGCGGTTGAAACACCAATCCGCAACCCGGTATAAGACCCCGGCCCCATGCTGACCGCCACAGCGTCGAGCGAGGAGAACGGCCAGCCGCTTTCACTCATCATTTCTTCGATAAAGACAGTGATGACCGACGAGTGGATATTTTTCTCGCTGCTTTCATGCAGCATCATAGGCTGACCGTTTTCTGACAATGCCACCGAACAGACCTGCGTGGCTGTTTCGATATGTAAAATACGGGTCAAAAGAATTTGGATTTGGGCAGTGATGAAGGCTTACTTTTTTTCTTCAGCATACAGATCCTTCTTGTCAACCACTTTGATCGCATCGCCGTTCTTAAGCCGCCTGGATATCGCCCGGTATGGTCCCGTAATCACCTCCTGCCCCTCTTCCAGCCCTTCGGTGATCTGGATGTACGTATTATCCTGCACGCCGGTTTTTACTTCGGTCATCAACGCTTTGCCATTATCCACCAGGAAGACATATTCTTTCACCTCGCTTCTCAAAGCGGCTACTTCAATGTTGGCATCTTCTTCCTTAACCAGTCCTGTGGTATCTGCCCTGGTAGTGACGGCCTGGATCGGAACGGTAAGGGCATTGTAAACGGTCTCAGTCTGAATATCTACCGTGGCCGACATGCCCGGCCGGAAAGGTGACCTGATATTGCTCGTGGTATCCACCATGTCCTGGTAGGATTCCTGCAAAATACGGATCTTCACGTTAAAATTGGTGATCTGATCGGCGCTCACCCCCAGCGTGCTGGCAGATGTGGCGATCTCCGTAACAATTCCTTTGAATTTTCGGTTCAGGTAAGCATCGACTTCAATCACGCAGGTATCATTTAGCGATACGCGCACGATATCATTTTCATTAACATCCACATTCACCTCCATGCTTTCCAGGTTGGCGATGCGCATGATCTCGGTACCGGCTGAAAATTGAGAAGCGCCTGTCACCCGTTCGCCCCTTTCCACATTCAGTTTGGAAACAGTGCCATCGCTGGGGGAGCGGACAGTCGTCTTGACCAGGTTCTCCTCCGCCTCCGAGAGCGAAGCCCTGGCGCTCTCTATACTGTACTGTGCGCTCTTCAGGCTTTGCGCCGCTGCGTCCTGCTCCGCATTGGCCACTTCATAGGAAGATTTGGCCGCATCAAATTCCGCATCTGAAATTACATTTTGCTCCCATAAGGTCTTGCTCCGGTTGAAACTCAGCTCCGCATTGCGAAACTGGGCCTCCACCTGTGCCACCCGGGCCTGTGCATTCGCCTCGGCCGCCTTCTGCGAGTTCAGCATAGCCCTCATCCGGTCGTAATTGGCCCTGTAAATCTCAGGATCGATCCTTGCCAGCACGTCGCCCTTCTTTACCTGGTCGCCCTCCTTCACGAAAAGCTCAATCACCTCTCCGGATATATAGGGGCTGATCTTGATGTCCTTCTCAGGCTGTATCTTTCCATTGGCCGAGACAATCTCGATGATCGTCCGCTTTTCGGCCTTTTCCGCTGTGACCTTTGTCCCGCTGCGGTCACTTCCCTTGTTGACCGCCAGGATAATAAGTATGATAACGACTGCTGCACCGGCGATTACCAGAATCCTATTCTTTCTGCTTTTAAGGAATTTCATGTCGAAAAGATTGACGGGTTTTCTTAAGACTCCAAATGTAGCGATTTTTAAGAGATTTTATACTTTTATAGTCTTAAAATCAATTTGAATATGAAAGTACAATATCGAGTTTGCAGGCTGGTTAATTTGCGGGGCCTTCTGATGACAACGCTACTGATACTTAATTATTTTACAATGCAGCCCCTTGCGACAGGTCAGGTCAACAGCCCTTCCGATGATTTCGATGCCATCCATTATGAGATCCATCTCCACGATATCAACTTTTCAAGCCGTGAGATTGACGCCACAACAACGGTTTGGCTGACACCCTTTTCCGGACCGGTGAATGAAATCAGCCTCGATCTCATTGCATTAACTACCACGGCCGTCTGGATAGACGATATTGAAGTGACAGGTTTTTATCAAACCGGCAACCTGCTGATCATGCCTTTGGTAGCTGCGCTTCAGCCCGGCGATACGGTAGCGGTAAAAGCAGATTACCACGGCGTTCCGTTCAATGAAAGCTGGGGAGGTTTTCATTTTTCGGGTGAATATGCATTTAACCTGGGCGTAGGTTTTGTCTCCATTCCCCATAATCTCGGAAAAAGCTGGTTCCCGTGCATCGACAATTTCACCGATCGTGCCACTTATGATGTTTTCTGCACCCTGCCGGAGGGAAAAATCGCCGTTGCCGGAGGAGTGTTGATGGATGAAACGGTGAACTCCAACGGCACCATCACTTACCATTGGCGGCTGAACCAGGCGATCCCTACGTACCTGGCATCCATTGCCGCCGGGAACTACACCGTGGTACGCGATACCTTTGAGGGCATCAATGGCGAGGTGCCGATCGATTACTATGTCAGGCCGCAGGACGCCGGCAAAGTGGCGGGCACTTTCGTGAACCTGAAAGATATCCTGGCCATCTTCGAGGAGTGCATGGGCCCCTATTCCTGGGACCGCGTGGGCTATACCGGCACGGCTATCGGCGCCATGGAACATGCCACCAATATTTTCGTCCCCCACGGCACCATCACCGGCAATACCACTTATGAATCGCTGATGGCCCATGAGCTCACCCATATGTGGATGGGTGATATGGTGACCTGCTCCTCGGCGGAAGAGATGTGGATCAACGAGGGCTGGGCTACTTTTTTCGGCTCGTATTATGTGATCCCCCTGTATGGCAATGAAGCGGCCTTCCGGCAGGAGATGCGGGCAAAGCACGGCAGCGTGCTGCAGTTTTGCCATACCCCTTCCGGCGACGGTTCCTACTTCCCCCTCAACCAGATCCCGCAGCAATATACCTACGGCATGTCGGCATACGACCGCGGCGCTACCGTCG
>JAHYJL010000038.1 GCA_019429045.1 Bacteroidales bacterium | reverse complement strand
TCCGATCTGATGAGTAAAGCGCTTCTGACGATCCGTGTGGCATACGACAGGAAGTTCTTCTGCTTTTCGCGGCTGAGTTTGGCGATCTCTGCCACAAACTTATGGGTCTTGCTCAGCTCATTCTTGTAGCATAAGCGCATCCATTGTGCAAAGGTCTCAAGGAAAAACACCTCATCCTCATCATTTCGCAGGATTTTCAGGGCCAGGGATAAGTTCCCGTCAACCAGCGGAACGATCCGGTCAGCTTCCGGGGCAGGGCAATCGTATTTTTGAGTGAGTTCGGAGTGAATATCTTTATCTTTTAATCTGGGGATCTTAACGGTTTGTGTGCGCGAAAGGATCGTTGAAATGATCTTTTCAGGGTTTTCCGTGATCAGGATAAATAAAGACTTATCGGGCGGTTCCTCAAGGATTTTCAGGATTTTCGGCGCAGCGGCATGAAACAGGCGGTCCGCCATCCAGATGATCATCACCTTGAACTCCGATTCATAACTTTTATAACTGAGGGTACGGAGAATTTCACTGCAATCTTCGGCATTGATGATCCCCTGCTTTTTTTCAAATCCTGCGGCATTATACCAGCCGTTGAGTGTCACGCGGAAATTATTCTCCAGCAGCACTTCGCGCCAGGTTTTCAGGAAGTCCCTGCTCACCGGGTTTTTTTCAACCTCTTTCGTCCGGGCTACCGGGAAAATGAAATGCAGATCGGGGTGGATGAGTTTGGCAAATTTCACACAGGAAGGGCAGACGCCGCAGGAGTCTGAATTCTCCGGCGCTGTTTCATCAAAAAACCTGTTCCGGCAATTGATAAACTGGGCATAAGCAATAGCCAACGCCAGTTTCCGCGAACCCTCGGGTCCGAAAAACAGCTGGGCATGGCTTACCCTGTTTTCGCGTACAGTCTGGACGAGTTTTTGCTTAATCTCATCCTGTCCGGTTATTAGTTTGAAAAGCATTTTTATCCTGCACCGCTTGTGCCGGCCATTTCCTTTTGCGAGCATACCTTAGCCGCAAAGAACTCCCGGTTCATCAAAGCGATGTTGGTAATTTTGATCTCCTTGGGGCATTCAGCCTCACAGGCGTACGTATTGGTACAGTTACCGAATCCGAGCTCATCCATTTTCGCCACCATGGCCTGGACCCGCCGTGCCGCTTCGGGCCTCCCCTGCGGGAGCAGCGCCAGCTGGGCTACCTTAGCTGAAACAAACAGCATGGCCGATGCATTTTTACACGCTGCCACGCAGGCGCCGCAACCGATGCATGCCGCCGCATCCATGGCCAGGTCAGCCTTGTTTTTCGGTACCGGCAGGGCGTGCGCATCAGGAGCATTCCCCGTGGCTATTGATATATAACCACCGGCCTGGATGATTTCATCGAACGCCGTCCTGTCGATCATCAGGTCGCGTAATACCGGGAATGACCGCGCCCGCCAGGGCTCGATCACGATGGTCGATCCGTCCTTGAAACGCCGCATGTGCATCTGGCATACCGTGATCCCTGCATCGGGGCCGTGGGGCCTTCCGTTGATGTAAAGACTGCATGTCCCGCAGATGCCCTCCCGGCAATCGTGCTCGAAGGCGATCGGCATTTCAAACTTGTCCACCAAGCTCTCGTTCAAAATGTCGAGCATTTCCAGGAAGGAACAATCAGGTGATATGTTGGTCACGTGGTAGGTCTCAAAGCGGCCTTTCGCCTTTGCGTTTTCCTGCCGCCATATTTTTAATTTCAAATCCATACCCTTTAGTGTTAGATTATCCGTATTGACTGTTTATTGTATAATTCTGTTTTACAAACCAGAAACCAGAAAATAGAAACCATCACTTATAGCTTCTTTGTTTCACTTCAACGAATTCATATTTGAGCGGTTCTTTATGCAGTTCCGGTTTCTGGTCCGGGCCTTTGTACTCCCATGCCGCTACATGCAAGAAGTCTTTGTCATTGCGCAGCGCTTCGCCATCGGGGGTCTGATGCTCCTCGCGGAAATGGCCGCCGCACGACTCTTCGCGGTGCAACGCGTCGAGCGCCATCAGTTCTCCCAGTTCCAGGAAGTCGGCCAGCCGGGTGGCTTTTTGCAACTCGGGATTGAGCTCCCCGGCTTTGCCGGGCACGCGCACATCCTTCCAGAATTCAGCACGCAGCTCAGGGATTAGCTTTAATGCCTTTTCCAATCCTTCTTTGTTGCGCGCCATCCCGACATAATCCCACATGATCTTCCCCAGCTCGCGGTGGAAGGTATCCACGGAACGCTTTCCTTTGATGCTGAGCAGCCTGTCGATCTGGTCGCGGACCTCTTTTTCCGCGACGGCAAACTCGGGCAATTCGGTAGAGAAGCGCGGCACCTTGAACTGGTCGGCCAGATAATTCTGCACTGTATAAGGAATTACAAAATAACCATCGCTCAACCCCTGCATCAGCGCGGAAGCGCCGAGCCGGTTGGCGCCGTGATCGGAGAAGTTCGCCTCACCCGTCACAAACAGTCCGGGAATGGTGCTTTGCAGCTCATAATCAACCCAGGTGCCTCCCATGGTGTAGTGTACCGCCGGGAAGATCATCATCGGGGTTTCGTATGGATTGTCGTCCACGATCTTCTCATACATCTGGAAAAGGTTGCCGTACCTCGCTTCGATCACATTCCTGCCCAGGCGCTTGATCGCGTCGGCAAAATCGAGATAAACGGCCAGGCCGGTGGAGCCGACGCCATGACCGGCATCGCATCTTTCCTTGGCAGCGCGGGATGAGATATCCCTGGGGCTAAGGTTACCGTAAGCCGGATACTTCCGCTCCAGGTAATAATCGCGGTCCTCCTCAGGGATATCAATGGGTTTCAGTTCGCCCTTCTGAATTTTCCGGGCGTCTTCCTTTTTTGCCGGGACCCAGATGCGCCCGTCGTTCCGGAGGCTTTCGCTCATCAGGGTTAGTTTCGACTGGTACTCGCCGTGTACCGGGATGCAGGTCGGGTGGATCTGCGTGAAGCTCGGGTTGCCGAAGAATGCGCCCTTTTTATAGGCTTGCCAGGCCGAGCTTCCATTGCTGTGCATGGCCATCGTCGAAAGGAAGAAGACGTTGCCGTAGCCGCCGGTAGCCAGGATGACGGCATGCGCCGAATGGCGTTCGATGGCGCCGGTCACATTGTCCCTGACAATGATGCCGCGCGCCCTGCCGTCCACGACCACCACGTCGAGCATATCGCGCCGGTTGTACATCGTCACCGATCCTTTGTGGATCTCTTTGCTCAGCGCCCCGTAAGCGCCCAGCAGCAACTGCTGCCCGGTCTGACCGCGGGCATAGAAAGTCCTCGATACCAACGCCCCGCCAAAGGAGCGGTTATCCAGCAAGCCGCCGTATTCGCGGGCAAAGGGTACGCCCTGCGCCACGCACTGGTCGATGATCGCGTTGCTCACCTCGGCCAGGCGGTAAACATTGGCTTCACGTGAGCGGTAATCGCCGCCTTTGATCGTATCTATGAAAAGCCGGTAAACGCTGTCGCCGTCGTTCCGGTAATTTTTCGCGGCATTGATCCCACCCTGCGCGGCAATGCTGTGCGCACGGCGGGGACTGTCGTGATAGGTAAAGCATTTGACTTTGAAACCCAGCTCGCCGAGGCTGGCCGCGGCGGCGGCGCCCGCCAGGCCGCTGCCCACCACGATGATATCGATCTTGCGCTTATTGGCAGGATTGACCAGGTTCTGGGTGGCCTTGTAAGTGTTCCATTTATCTTCCAGCGGACCGGCCGGTATTTTTGAATTTAATCGGGTCATAATCAGGAATGTTTAATATCAATAGTAAATCAGGAAATATAAAGGGATCAGGATAAAGCCCAGGGGCACCACGATGGAGTATATGTCTCCGATCGCCTTGATATACGGGGTGTATTTGGAATGGGTAAGCCCCAGCGACTGGAATGCCGACTGGAAGGCATGGTTCAGGTGAAAACCCAGAAGCACCAGCAAGACAATGTAGACGATCGAATAGGTTTTGTTTGTGAACAGGTTCACAGCCATGAAGTAAAAGTCATGATCGTCTGCCACGCGGTAAGGCCCTTCCGGCGGGCTGGTAAGACCAAGTCTTACAAAGTAAAAGTTCATGAAATGTATGACCAGGAAAATGGTGATGATCACCCCGGTATGGATCATGAACTTGGAGAAGAAGGAGGTGTGCGACCATCCCTCTTTCTTATACCGGACCGGCCGGGCCACCCAGTTCTGTACCTGCAGAATAAACCCGTAGAGCAAATGGATGATGAAGGCGGCAATCAGAACGATCTCCATGACTTTGATCAGCGGGAAGGTCGTCATGAAATGAACCGCATCCCGGAATATATCCTGGTGATTTTCCGTGATGGGCAAAATGAAGAAATTAATGCCCAGGTGAACCGGCAGGAAAACCATGAGGAAGCCCCCCGCGAATGCCATGATAATTTTCTTGGTCAGCGAGGAAAATCGTAAGAATTTACTCATAATCAATAATTTAAAAGTAACCGGACAGTGTTATTTTTTGTTTTGGAATGTATTGTTATTCGATTAACAAATGTAAAAAAAAAGTTAAATGTCAAGTTTTAATAAGATGATTTGAGGGAAATTTATAATGATTCTTTGTTAGAGAGGAGAAGATAGTCGATAGTCAGTAGTCGTTAGTCGATAATGGACTGACGACTATCGACTATCGACTATCGACTAACGACTAACGACTGTCCCCCCTCACCGGTTGATCAGTACCTTTTGGAAATGATTTCCGTTTTCGCGTTTAATGCTGATGATATAAAGCCCGCTGGCGAGGTGGCTGACATTCAGGGAGTGATTGTTCCCATTTATGGTTCTTGTTAAAATCACTTCTCCCAGGTAGTTATATAAACTTATCTCTCTCATTTCCCTGTCAGATGAAATATGGATAAGATCTGAAGCCGGATTGGGGTAAATGGTGATGATATCCGGTTCTTTGTAAGAAATGACATCGAGATTAATGGGAGGGCAGCCTTCGTTTGAGGGAGGGGAAATGCAGGTATCACCCTCCTGGATCCATGTCGTCACCACACGATAACAATAAATATGATCATTATTGACATCAAAATCATAAAAAACGGTTTCATCGGTGGTGCCGATCAAGGACCAATCTCCCACAAAATCAACGTGTCGGTAAACATCATGAATGAATATGACTGGCGGCTCTGTAAAAAGGTGGACTCGTAAACTCCAGTTAAAATTAAGTTCAGGGTTGATATCCAACAATGTTTGCCATTCACCTTCCCAAAACATCATATTCCCAAACCCGTTAACCGCAGGACCTATATCACATGCGGCAGGGTATCCGGTGGTTGAATTGACGTGGTAACCGACCCAGAGTTCCATGGCAGGATCGATCAAAATGGTTGAGTCGAGATCAATATCGTTCCATTGGCCAATCTGCAGGTTTTCTACAAGCTGTTCGTGGATGAGGTTGGCCGCATTGGTATCGGTCCAGATCCTGATGCTGTATTCGCAGGTTGGCTCAGTTGGATAGATGGCAACCTGGGATATTTCATATACCGAAAAATTTGCCAGCATTTCTGGTGTCCAACGGGCAGCAACATCAAACTGCGCAATATAATTCGTTCCAATGCTCGTAACAGGTTCTGATTTGTCCCAACTGAGCCAGTGTTCAAATGGCCCGGCAGGTGGCTTCCAATGTACTTCTAAACAACTAAGCGTAATATTTATCTTAACATCCAAAACATCAGAACTTTTACATCCCCGGTAAACCTGGATATTGTCCACCGACCAGAATGAGATATCGGAGGAATTGGACCCGGAAGCTTCAAATCGCAACTTTATTATCCTGCCGAAGGCCGAATCAAGAAGATACGCTTTATTTTTCCAAACAAATGAGCCATTCTGGTTACTGAAAATCGCAATGATAATCCATTCTTTTGATTCTGAATTCCAATACTTTACATATAATTTTTCATCTCCTGTCGGATTGTTGCTTTCAAGCCTGACATCCATCCTGACGTATATATCCCCGACAATGAATGTATCAGCACGGAAGGCATAGCTTTGCAGTATTTCGCTGTAATTGGTCAGACCGGCGGAACCATCGAAACGGGCTTCCGGCGCCGGGTTCCCTTCATCATCTTTGATGATCCAGTGGGAAGATTGAGAAACCCACTGGTTTTCCTCAAAATTCCCGGATGACCAGTCTTCCAGGAAAGGCAGCATATGACCGTAGATCACCATGGCCGAATCACACGCCGGATCGGAAACCCAATAATTATACACCGCTTTTACGCAAAATACCTGTTCTCCAGGGTCAATGATTTGAAAGTCGAGCACGACATCCAAGGTATCCTCCGGGTTGGCGACCGGTATGTTTTCATAGAACAGGTCATCGACATAGACGTTGTATGACAACAAGGTCACCGGTGCACCGGGCAGGGAATCGGGGGGATAGATTGTCAGCATCCCGTCGTGATAGATCACCTGGCCGGGCGGTGGATAATAACCGCCCTGCCCTGACAGGCCGAGTGTGCCGGCGATCAATAGCAAAGAAAGTATCAGTGTTTTCATAAGAGGGGAATAATCGACTTTAAAGATACGCATAATTTTAGCTATTTTTGCCGTTATAATTAAAATTTTTACCATATGTTCGCACCATCCGTTTATGCATCCCGCCGCGCGCGGTTACGCCAGCTGGTTTCTTCCGGCCTGATCCTGTTTCCGGGAAACCCCGAAGCCTCTATGAATTATCCCGCCAACACCTATCATTACCGGCAGGACAGCAATTTCCTGTACTATTTCGGGCTGGACCATCCCGACCTGGCAGGGGTCATCGACCTGGACAACGGCAAAGACATTATTTTCGGCAACGATGTTGATATCGATGACATTATCTGGATGGGCCCGCAGCCCTCCATGAATGAAAGGGCGGCCAAAGTCGGGGTTGACCACACCGAGCCGCTATCGCAGCTAGAGCCGTACATTCGCGAAGCGCTGGCCAAAGGCCGCAAGGTGCATATTGTCAAACCGTACCGCTACCTTGTGCTGGTTTGGCTGGAGAGCCTTTTGGGGGTACACCATTCCCAGGTGAAGGATTTTATCTCGGAAGAACTGATCCTTGGCATCGTCGCCATGCGCAGCATCAAGGAAGAGATCGAGATCCGGGAGCTGGAAAAAGCGATCGGCGTGGCTTACATCATGCACACCACGGCGATGCGCATGGCCCGTCCCGGCACAGTAGAACAGGAGATCGCCGGCGCCATCGAAGGCATTGCCCTGTCGCACGGCGGCCCAGTATCGTTCCCCGTGATTCTCAGCGTCGACGGGCAGACGTTGCATAACCACTACCACGGCAACATCCTGACGGAAGGCCGCATGATGGTGGTCGACGCCGGGTGCGAAACCCCGCTGCACTATGCCAGCGACATCACCCGCACCGTTCCCGTCGGCGGAAAATTCAACCCCCGCCAGAAAGATATTTACCAGATCGTCCTGGACGCCAACATGGCGGCCATTCAGGCCACCCGTCCCGGGATCTATAACAAAAAGGTCCATCTGCTGGCAGCTAAGACCATCGTGAACGGGCTGAAAGACATTGACCTGATGAAAGGCGACACCGATGAAGCCGTCGCTGCCGGTGCCCACGCCCTGTTCTTTCCCCATGGCCTCGGACACATGCTCGGCCTCGACGTGCACGACATGGAAGGGCTCGGAGAGAAATTCGTGGGATACAACGACACGATCGAACGCAGCAACCAGTTCGGCCTGGCTTTTCTCCGGATGGCCCGGAAACATGAGCCCGGCTTCGTCGTGACCATCGAGCCGGGAATCTATTTCATCCCCGCTCTCATTGACATGTGGCGAAAGGAAGGTAAGAATGAAGCCTTCATCAATTACGATAAAGTCGGAACTTACAAAGATTTCGGCGGCATCCGCATCGAAGACGACATCCTGGTCACCCCCGAAGGCTGCCGCGTCCTCGGCAAACCCATCCCCAAAACAATAACAGACATCGAGAACCTCATGTCAAAATGACCATTTACAATTTAAAAAATTAGTATCTTTGCAGTCTTTTTAAAAACAGTATCAACCTTTAATCCTAACATACAATGACAAATGAAATTAACGATAAGCTGAGGAATGAGTGCCAGAACGCACTGGATACCCTGAAAAAATTAAATATTTCCGATACTGCCGAGCTCCAGGCAAAACTTGAATGGTGTATCGGCAGCTATGATTTTGACAAAAACCCCACCGGCCTTTCGGCTTTTGGCGGTATGGCCCTGCGAACCCTGAAACAATACAAGGAGCTGAACCCGAGAAAGGTTGCCAAAAAGTTGATTGACGAGCTGGATGCGGCGATCAGGAAATTCGAAACGACGCATTAGTACTATCCGCGGCCATCTGCGCTTCTGATCTGCGTCAATCTGCGAGAAACATAATTGATCTTCCGGCTTGCAAAAATTGCTTTACTTTGCATCTTCATTGAAGATGTTACGCTATGAGTAATAAAACAAGCGGCAAAGACACGAAAAGCGCAGCTGGCAGGATATCTCCCAAAACAACCAATAATATCTTTATCGGGATTTTAATCATCCTGACTTTCTTGCTTTACGGCAATACGATCAGAAATCATTACAGTCTCGATGATTACCATATCGCCAAAAACAATCCCGATTTTGAACAGGGAATATCGGCTATTCCCAGGATTTTCACCACCATGTACGCCAGTGAGAACGGACTGAATTTCGGCTACCGTCCACTGGTCAGGACCTCTTTTGCCATCGAATTCCAGTTTTTTGGGAAACGCCCTTATGTCAGCCATTTCATCAACATCATCTTTTACCTGATCGCCGTATTGATGTTATATAAAATCCTGAGACGGCTGTTAAGGGATTTCCATTATTTTCTTCCCTTCATCATCGCACTGCTATTTTTGGCCCATCCGATCCACACCGAGGTGGTGGCCAGCCTGAAAAACCGGGATGAACTGTTCGTTCTGATATTCTGCCTGCTGGCACTTGATCAGGCGATCAAATATGCAGATACCCTCAATAAAAAACATATATATTGGGCCATGGCCATGATCGGCCTCTCATTTCTGTCAAAACCGACGACCGCTGCATTTTTCTTCATTATCCCCATCTCTTTGTACTTCTTTACAAATCTTGAGATGAAGAAGATCGTCCGCTTAACGGCAGTCATCGGGCTGATCGCCATTATCGTCGCATTTGTTCCCTTTTTGTATCTACCCAAGTTCAGCCGCCCCATGTCACTTATGGAAAACCCGCTAGCTGTCGAGGGGGGGCTGATGAACCATATTGCTTATGCAGGTTTCACGCTGATGTATTATCTGAAGCTGTTGGTTTTCCCGCACCCCCTCCGCTATTATTACGGCTACAATATGTTCCCCGATATCAATTTCTCCAATATCTGGGTTATCCTGGGGATTATCCTCCATATCGGATTGTTGATATATGCCATCATGCTCCTGAAGAGGAAGCACATTCTTTCTTATGCCATACTGGTATATTTCATATCGATAGCCATGTTTTCCAACCTGGTCAGGCCCGCCCCCGGGATCATCGCTGAAAGGTTCCTGCTGATCCCCTCCATCGGGTTCAGCATCGTTATCGCCTATTTCCTTTACTGGCTCTTCTGGCAAAACCCGGCGGCACAAAAGGCTAATTTCTACAAACTCACCGGAGTCGTCTTCATTACGATCATCATCCTTATCCCGTATTCGGCAAAAACATTTATCCGTAATACCCATTGGCGCACCGAGATGACTCTGTACAGGGCCGATATGCCTCACCTTTACAATTCCGTTAAAGGAAACGAACTTTATGCCAATGAGATCATGAAAGGGGTGAACCGGGAACTGGCCAAACCGGTGAATGTGCTGAAATTTATCGAACCGCGTGTCAAAGAAGCCATAAAACACTGGGAAAGGGCCGCCGAGATCCAGCCCGATTTCTACCAGGCTTACAGGAACCTGGGCATCGTGTATAACCGGATCTACAAGGATCACGATACTGCCATTTATTATTTCAATAAAGTATTGGAACACAAGCCGGATGATCCGATGACATTATTCAACCTGGGACTTGCCTACGAAGGGAAACAGGAAATTGCCCGTGCCATCGATTACCTGGAACAAAGCCTGGCGCTGGATCCCAAGGCCATCAACACCCGGTCGCGACTGGCGAATATACTTTACGGTATCGGAGAATTTGAAAGAGCGGTCGCGCTGAACCAGGAGATAATGGAAATAGCCCCCAATGAATCGCTGCCTTATGTCAACCTGGGGAATTATTTCATTTTCCAGCGGGACACCCTCAGCGGGATCAGGTTTTATGAAAGAGCTGTGGAACTGGGCGCCCCGCCTGATGCCAGTTATTACCTGAGCATGTATTACAGAATGAAGGGAGAAACTGAAAAAGCCGATTACTACCGCAGGATAGCAGAAAACCAGCAGAAGAAACTCAGCGAGCAATGAGAAGCTTTATCGAAGCCATCAGCTATCATCTGCCGGAAAAAGTGCTGACAAACCAAGAGCTGGCATCCCGTTTTCCCGGTTTGAAAATTGAGGACCTGACACGGCTCACCGGTGTAACGGAAAGGCACATTGCTGCTGATGGTGAAACATCGACCGACCTGGCCGTCAAAGCAGCAGAAAAATTATTCAAAGAACACTCCATCGACCGCAACTCGATCGATTTCATCCTTTTCAACACCCAATGGAGCGATTATATCACTCCCGCTTCTGCCTGCGTTATCCAGGACCGGTTGAAGATACTACAGCATGCCGGTGCACTGGATATCAGCCAGGGGTGTACAGGGCATCTTTACGGGCTCAGCGTAGCACGCGGACTGATCGAAACCGGTTCGGCCAGGAAAGTCCTGCTGCTGACCTCTGATACCATTACCCGGTCGATACACCCACAGGACAAGAGCAACCAGGCTATTTTTGGCGATGGAGCGGCTGCGACGCTGGTTTCCGCAACTTCCGCAGAAACAGGGCCACATATCGGAAACTGCATCTTCGGCACCGACGGCAGCGGATACCAGGAGATCATCATCCGCCACGGCGGGGCACGATATCCTTTGCCGGAATTCCAAACCACCGACTTTACCGACAATTTCGGCAATATCCGAAACGATGCCTGCTTCCATATGAACGGGGCCGCCATCTTCAGCTTTTCAGTCAAGATCGTCCCCGAAATCATCGAAAGGACGCTGAAAGCAAATCAGCTCAACAGGGATGACATTGATTTTTATATCTTTCACCAGGCAAACCGGATCATCCTCGAAACACTCATAAAAAAGAATAAAATACCGGCGGATAAAACCATCATTTTCCTTGATAAATGTGGAAATACTGTTTCATCCACAATTCCAATAGCCCTGTATCACGCCCGGAAAGAAGGCAGAGTGAAAAAAGGCGACAAAGTATTACTGGCCGGTTTTGGCGTCGGGCTGTCCTGGGCCGGAAGCGTAGTAGAGTTTTGAGTTTTGAGTGTTGAGTGTTTTTTGGAACTTTGGAACTCTGGAACAATTGGAACCAATAATCGGTGGATAACAACAAAAACATAAGCCCTCATTCCCCCAGAAAGAACCCCTCCTCTTTCTTCTATCTTCTAACTTCTAAATTCTATCTTCTAACTTCTATATTCTATCTTCTCTCCCTCCCCTCCCACGCCGGCTTCGATTTCAACGCAAACTGCCGGCAAGCCATGCAGGCGATCCTGGATTTGAGATTACAAGATGCTCAATTCATGATTGAAGAAGAGAAGAAGCTTCGGCCGGACAACGGGTATGCCATCTATCTTGAGCATTATGCCGAATCCATCGAACTGATCATCACCGAAGAACAGGAGCTTTATGAAAGGCTGCTAAACAGTTATTCCGGGCGCATTAAAAGGATGAATGAGCTGGACGACGGATCGCCTGACAACGTCTGGCTGCAGGCCGAGATGCTCTTTCACACAGGCATGGCACAGGTGAAATTCGGCACCAGGGTCAACGGTGTCGGTAAAATGCTTTCATCCTATAACAAGATCAGGTCGCACCGGAAAAAACACCCAGGGTTCCTGCAAAACCAGAAACTGATCGGCAGTTTCAATATTCTTCTCGACAATATCCCGCCGTTCGTGAGATGGGCGGCCGATCTCTTCGGATACGGCGGCAACTCAAACCTGGGGATGTATCAGTTAGAGCATTACTATGAGCAGGTGAAAACCATTCCCGGGCTGGCGGAGGAGGCTGCACTTTATTGTATGCTCGGCTTTAAGCTCACACAAAAGGAAGATGAAAGCTTCAGGTTCATCGGAGAATTGGATAAGAATGTGCGCAGCAATACGCTGGTGAAATACCTGCATGCCAACGCTGCCATCTATGTTTACCGAAACGATCTGGCTATCAAACTTTTAGGTGAAATTCACCAGGATAAACTGCAGGTTAACTTTTTCAGTCTGGATTACCTGACCGGGCGCTGCAAGCTTAACCATGTGCAGAAGGATGCCGATGTCTATCTGAAGAATTTCCTGTCGGCCTACCCGGGTCTTGATTACAAGAAAGACGCCTGCAACAGGCTTTCCTATCATTATTTGATCCAGGGCGACAGAAGAAAATATGAAGAATACCGGGCCATGGTTTCAATGGTGGGTCAGACCTTGCGCGACCGCGACCAGGAGGCCATGCTGGAAATCACCAGCGGTGTTGATCCGCACCCGGGATTGCTGACTGCCCGGCTTTTCTGTGACGGCGGTTACTTCGATGAAGCCCTGCTGATCATCGAAAGCATTGATCCTGAGAACCTTGATCATGTTGCCTACCGCCTTGAATATTATTACCGGCTGGGACGTATCAAACAGCTTACCCACCATCTGGCTGAGGCTGTCACAGCCCTCACGAAAGCCTACGATGAAGGCAGATCACAACCCTACACCTTTGCCACCCGTGCAGCCCTGCAGCTTGCCAGGATCTCCGAAGAGAATGAGGATTATGCCATGGCGAATGAATGGTATAACCGAAGCATCAATGCCTGGTCGTCTTCACATTCTACCGAAAGCTTGAAGGATTTGGCGGTTAAGGGAGCGAAAAGGGTGAAAGGGAAGTTCTGAGTTCTGAGTACTGAGTTCTGAGTACTGAGTACTGAGTTCTGAGTACTGAGTTCTGAGTTCTGAGTTCTGAGTTCTGAGTTCTGAGTGCTGAGTTTTGGGATTGGAAAAAATTTTAACCATCAAATTTATCCAGTAACTCTTTTCCATTAGTGATCAGGGCTTTTACTGTTGTTTCTTCCAGGAACCATTCCAGCGGCCATTCGATGCCGAAATGCTCTTCCGCATCGCGGGCCAGGGCGACCGCTTTCAGCGAATCGAGCCCATAGGCTGTGACGGGTTTCGTGATGTCAATGCTTTCGGCAGGTATTTTCAGCTCTTTTGACAGCCAGGCGATGAGCCAGAACTCTATCTGTTGGGTGCTGAGTGTTGAGTTTTGAGTGCTGAGTGCTGAGTGATGAGTTGTGATTGAGGGATGTTCTGCTTTCCAGGAATCCAGCAGCTCCAGTTCATGCCCCAGGTATTCCTTTTTTGCCGTGAGGCGCTGTATCTTGCCGCTGGAAGTTTTTGGCAGGGTGTTGGTACGGATGAGGGCGATGGCATGTACCTGGATTTGATGGGTATCGGTAATGGCCTGGCGAAGGGCTTCAAAAACGGCATTGGCATCAAGATCGCGCAGGTGGGTGCGGCGGATTTCACAGACCAGGACCAGCCGCTCTTCGCCCGCTTCATCCACGGAGAATGCGGCAACGGAACCGCTTTGCAAAGCCTCATGCGCCTTAGCCGCGGTTTGTTCGATATCATGCGGATAATGATTCAGCCCGCGGATGATGATAAGATCCTTGATCCTTCCGGTGATATACAGGTGCCCTTTATGAATAAATCCCAAATCACCGGTGCGGAGAAAGGGACCTTCGCCTGTGTCGGCCAGCCGGGCCCCGAAGGTCCGTTCGGTCTCCTCCGGCTTGTTCCAGTAACCCCTGGCCACCGATGGCCCGGAGACCCATATTTCACCAACCTCACCGGGAGGATTTACGATGCAGGATTCAGGATGAACGATTTTTACCGTGGTTCCCTGCCAGGGATAGCCGCAGCTGACAAAGGTCTTAGCATCAGGGCTGTCTCCCGGCAACAATACGACCCTGCCCTTTTCGATTTCCCGGGTATCGACCGAAAGATAAACCGGATCGTCAAAAAGTCCGCCACCAGTAACAATTAATACCGACTCCGCCAGTCCGTAACAGGGGTAAAACTGATCGGACCGGAAATGATACGGCTTAAAGGTTTCACTAAAGCTTTCCAGGGATTCACTCCTGACCGGCTCCGCACCGCAAAAAAACGGCCGCACGCAACTCAGGTCCGTACCGTCGAGCTCTTCCGGCTTGAACCGTTCCACACAGTAATCAAGTGCGAAATTAGGCCCGCCCACCGTATTGCCCCGGTACCTGGAAATCGCCTTGAGCCAGTTCAAAGGCCTGAGCAGGAATGAATTCGGGGGAATGATGGCATTGGACCCACCGACATAAGCGGGCTGTATCAGCGCACCGATCAGCCCCATATCATGAAAAGCCGGCAGCCAGTTGACCCCCATCAGGTTCTCATCATGCCCGAATGATTCTTTAATAGTTTCAGAGTTACGCAGGATATTCCCATGGCTGACCATCACGCCGTTCGGCGCACCGGTGGAACCGGAAGTGTATTGCAGCAAGGCCAGGTCATCCGCGCAGAGGCCAGGATTCTTCCACCGGGACTCCATCCCTGCATCAACATCCTCATATGCCACGAAATCAACGCCTTTCAGGCAGGTCTCTCCGGCGAAGTTCTTCAGAATATCTTCCTTGATTTTGCGGGTGGTGAGGATCAGCGAAGGCCGGCAGTCGTTCACGATCGCTTCAAAACGTCCGAACAGACGGTTTTTTCGAGGAGGATAAGCCGGAACCCCAATAATGCCAGAGTAAAAACAACCGAAAAGGCTCACAATAAATTCAATACCGGTAGGAAAGAGCAGCAGGGCACGGGCACCCTTTTCGTATTGATCCTGCAAAACCGCTGCAATGGCTTTTACCCGCGCATTCATTTCCCTGTAAGTGATGCGGCTGCTTTCATTCAGCCCGTCTTCCAGGTAATAATAAATCACTTTGGCAGGAAATTTCCCTGAATTTTCCTCAAAGACCTCAACCATTGTTTCACTGTGAATTGAGGTCATTTCATCAGATATCATTATTTGATCAGATGACCTCATAATCTGCAAGTTGCGGGAAAGCGTCATGGACCGCCATGAACGGGCGTTCATTCTCGAAACAGAAGTTATACAGATGCAGATTGGAATTAAAAGCCCAGGCGGCAGCGATTGGGTCTTTTGTTAACTTCAGGGTTTGGAGAAACTTTCTCTTCAATGTTTTGATATCATATAAGCGCGACCAGCTCTCATGCACCGCATTCTTGTATTCCTTCACGCTCATCTTCAAAGGCTGAAAGACCACCTCGGCGTAATTATATCGTTCCCAGTCTTCCGGGTAGTTGTGGTATAACAACCGGCCTTCCGTTTCCAGCCTTTTGAACAATTCGGTTCCGGGAAGAGGGGTAAGGACTGCCGCCTGCATGATATCGATATCCGATTCGATCATATATTCGGTGCGGTTCAGGATTGTTTCCGGGGTATCGTTATCCAGGCCCAGAATGAAGGCCCCCACCACCGATATGCCATAGCTGTGGATCTTTTCATAAACCTGCTGATAATGGTCCACACCTATTTTGAGATTCACGTCCTTTCTGGCTTGCTGGAGCTGGTCCACCAGTTCCGATTCGACACCGAGGAACACGAGCTTGCAGCCACTTCTGGCAGCCCATTCGAGCACCTCCTCATCCTGCGCGATATTCATCGAGGCAGAGCCCGCCCATTGCTTTTTGACGCCTGAGGCTGCCACCCCTTTAAAAAAGGCAACTGCATGGTCACGGGCTTTTTGGCTGTATCCAACAAAGTTATCATCTACAATATAGATCCTGTCATGAGAAATTTTGGTAAAATCAGCGACAGACTGATCAACAGGCCTGAGGCGGTATTTACTGCCGTTAAATGTATGTACCGAGCAGAATTCACAACGCATCGGGCAGCCTCTTGTCGTCTGCATACTCCCAAACGCATATCCCGGGTGATACAGTTCAATCCGGGGGGAGGGGGAATCGACCATGGAGGGGAGATCGGCCTTGTATATCTTTTTTAGCTGCCGGTGTTCAAAATCGTAAATGACCTGCTTCCAGGCATATTCCGCCTCTCCCACCACCACCGCATCCACATACTGAATGGCCTCTTCGGGCAACATGGAAGCATGTATTCCCCCGATCACTGTCTTAACTCCATTTTCCCGGTACATGGAAGCAATCTCATAACAACGGTTGATCGTGGCAGTCAGGGAGGTGAATCCGATGAAGTCAGCCTCTTTGTATTCAAAAGGTTCGAAATTCTCATCGTGGATCTCGACATCCCAATTCCCCGGTGTTAAGGCTGCAATGATGCCCAGCGCCAAAGGGGGGTAAATGGACTCCTTGGATCGCATCAACCCTTTCCTCCGTTTGTTTACCGGGTTGATCAGCAATAATTTGTATTTCTTTCCCGCCAATTTGTCTTTTATCTGAATGGGCTTGACTGTAATAATTCTTTACTGGCGTCCCCCAGGCCAAAAATATCTTCGATGAATTTTTTAGGCCTAGATCCTTCGTATACCATGTTATAATACTGAAGATTGGAACCGTATGACCATATTCCTGCCAGTGTGCTGCGGGTCTGTTTGAGTGTCCGCAAAAATTTACGCTTCAGTAGATCATCATTATATAACATGTCCCAGTTCAACCTTACTTCATGCATAAACTCCTCATAAGTCATATTATTATGCCGGAAAACGATGTCGACAAAATCATACTTCTGCCAGTCATGGGGAAAGTCGTGAAAAATGAGCCTTCCCTCCTCTTTCATCCGGTTGAAGAGAGCGGTTCCGGGCAACGGCGTCAGGATGGTCGCCTGAACAGCATCGATATCGGCGTTGTTGATGTATTCGGTCCTTCGCCGCATGGTCTCCGGGGTGTCCGATTCCAGGCCATAGATGAAAGCGCCCAGCACGCTGATGCCGTATTTGTGTATCTTCTTAAAAACATCGGCATAATGGTCAATACCGATTTTCACGTTGAGCTTCTTGTTGGTCTCTTCGAGCTGTTCTATCCGCTCCGATTCTATACCCAGCAGCACCATTACGCAACCGGCTTCGGCGGCCAGCTCTAAAACCTCTTCGTTATCGGCAAAATTCATGGAAGCGGAGCAAAACCACTGTTTTTTGATGCCCCGGTCGAGCATCCCCCGGAAGAGCGCTATGGCCCGCTCCTGGGCCTTTTTACCGTAACCGATCAGGTTGTCGTCGACAAAGTAGATCTTCTCATGCGTGATGGTTTCCAGCTCGTCGAGCACTTCTTCGACCGGCCGGACACGGTATTTGCTGCCGTTAAAGGTATGCACCGAGCAGAAGTCGCATTTCATCGGGCATCCGCGGGTGGTCTGGATACTGGCAAACTGGTACTCGGGGCGGAACAGGTCGCGCCGTGGCCAAACTGCATTTTCATAAGGCAGTAATTCCGCATGATAGACTTTTTTTAGCTGACCGGCTTCAAAATCGCGGATCAGCTCTTTCCAGACCCCTTCCACCTCGCCCACCACTACGGCATCGACATATTGCTGCGCCTCTTCCGGGGCCATGGAGGCGTGAATGCCGCCGATGACCGTCGGGATTCCCTTGTCGCGATAGATAGCAGCCAGTTCGTAAGCCCTTGCCGCGCTGGAGGTCAAAGCGGTGATCCCCACCAGATCTGCATCCCGGTATTCGAATCGTCCGAAGTTCTCATCGATGATCTCTACCTGCCAGCCGGAAGGGGTCAATGCTGCCACAATCCCCAGCCCTATCGGCGGATAGATCACGTGGCTGTGCAGGATCAGCCCCTCCCGCATGGTGCTGAGGGGATTGATCAGTAACAGGCGCTTATGGTTGTGATGTGCCATTTACAGCCCCCACCCCTGAAATCGGGAGGAGGGTGACAAAGTTAACCTTTTATTTAAAATCGGTTTAAATAAGTTTGACAAAACAAAAAAATGTAATTTTGCGAAAACTCAATAAAGCTTATGGTTGATATCCATCAATTTATCACCAGTGTCGAAGAAGAATTCGAAGAAATGCCCAAGGGGGCGCTGACAACTGAAAGTAACCTTCGGGAACATTTTACCTGGGACTCGATCAATGCCCTGATTTTCATCGCCCATGTGAACGTGAACTACAACGTGGAGATCACGGCGGAAGACCTGATCAATTCAACGACAGTAGAAGATCTCTATAATATCATCAAGTTGAAAGCCGATTCATCATCGCCTTCGACAGTCACCGTACCATCCTAAATGGCCATTTTCCCTTTACCCGGCATCAGGATCAGCGGGATCGCTTCCGCGGTGCCCCGCGGCGTGTATCATAACCGGGATTACGAATATCTTACGGAAAAGGAAAAGGAGCTGTTCATTAAAACCGTCGGGGTCGCAAAAAGACGTGTTGCGCCGAAAGGGATGACTACGTCAGACCTCTGTGAGGCGGCTGCCATCAAATTAATGCATGAGCTGGGCTGGGACCCTGCTGATATCGAAATCCTCGTTTTCATTTCCCAGTCGCGCGATTATCTCATTCCCGCCACCGCCGGCATCCTGCAGGAAAAACTGGGCCTGCCGAAAAGCTGTGTCGCTTTCGACATCAGCCTGGGCTGCTCAGGGTATGTTTATGGACTGTCGGTGATGGGCAGCCAGATGCTCACGGCAGGCATCCAAAAAGGGCTGCTCATGGTAGGCGACGTATCGACGCAGACAACGGGCCCCCGGGATAAAAGCACCTTCCCGCTCTTTGGCGACGCGGGGACGGTCACTGCCCTGACGCTTGACCCACAGGCAGCGCCGATGCATTTCAATTTGCAGACCGACGGCAAAGGATATAAGGCCATCATCATCCCCGATGGCGGCATCCGGAACCTGGTGACCCCGGAATCATTCACGGAAGAAAAGATCACGGAAGGCATCGAACGCAACCGTTTGCAAATAGCCCTCGACGGGATGGAAGTGTTCCGGTTTTCACTACGGGAGGTGCAGCCGAATATCGAAAGAATGCTGCAGGATGCAGGAAAGAATTTGGAAGAAGTCGATTACTTTGTCCTTCACCAGGCCAACCGGCTGATGAACGAATCGATCCGGAAAAAGATGCGGATACCCCCGGAAAAGTGCCCTTACTCCATGGAAGAATACGGCAACACCAGCAGCGCTTCTATCCCGCTCACTATCAGCCATGCGCTTCGGGATGTGATACAGGAAGGAAAAAACAGGCTTGTGCTATCGGGGTTTGGGGTCGGACTTTCCTGGGGCAGTGTTTACCTGGAGACAGAAAAGCTTGTTTGTCCTGAAATCATAGAAATATAATCATGGAATTCTGCAATCTCACGGGCAAGGCCATCCTGGTCACCGGCGCTTCTTCGGGTATCGGGCGGCAGACAGCCATACTGGTCAGTCGTTTGGGCGGCAGGCTGTTCCTCACCGGAAGGGATGAAGGCAAACTGAAAGAAACAATGGCGGAGCTTGCCGGTGAAGGCCATCAATCGCATGCTGCAGATCTGACCGATGAACAGCAGATGAACGGGCTGGTAAAGGCGTTGCCCGCCCTGAACGGCCTGGTGCACTGCGCCGGAATCATCGGCCCCACGCCGGCCAAGTTCATCCGCCAGGAGAACATCGACAAGCTGTTCCGCATCAATTTCGAGGTGCCGGTACTTTTGACCGGCAAAGTGCTGGTTGCCAGAAGGCTGGAAAACGGTTCTTCCATCGTCTTTATGTCGTCCATTGTAACCAAAAGCCCCTATTTCGGCGGGGCGCTGTATGCCGGCGCCAAGGCTGCCCTGGAAGCTTATTCCGCCACCCTGGCCCTGGAGCTGGTCAACCGGCGGATCCGCTCCAACATTCTTTCCGCCGCGCTGGTCAACACCCCGCTGATGACCGATCCGGCCCGCGAAGGCAACCCGGAGATCGTCGACGATTCCATCCAGCGGTATCTGAAAAAGTACCCCATGGGCATCGGCGAACCCGAAGATGTAGCCAGCCTCATCGCTTTCCTGCTGGCCGACGAATCAAAATGGATCTCCGGCGCAAATATTCCTTTGGGGGCGGTGATACAATAACTCGCTGCGCTCGTGTCATTCACTCACTTCGTTCGCGACATTAAGTGGACATTAGGTAGACATTCGCTCGCTGCGCTCGCGACATTATGTGGACAGTGATGGACATTTCCCATTATTGTGAAATGTGCCTTGCCATTGCGAAATGAGAAATGA
>JAHYJL010000037.1 GCA_019429045.1 Bacteroidales bacterium | reverse complement strand
CGCGATGTGCCGGAATTTCTGCAGAAGAACACCCGCTTCCGGCAGATCAATATTTTAAATAAGTTCATCAGTTTCCTGGCCGGTTACCAGAAACTGGTTGTCGTCGGGATCGGGTGCACCATGGTCACGCCTTTCCTGGGTGTGGCACTGGTGGCCGACCTGCGGCTGGCCAGCCCCAGAGCGGTTTTTTCGATGGCACACCGCAAATACGGACTCCATCCCAGCGGCGCCATTCCTTTTTTCCTCACGCACTACCTGGGACATTCCAAAGCCATGGAAATACAGCTTTCCGACCGCTTGCTGTCCGACGAGGCCTTCCGGCTGGGGCTCGTCAGCCAGATCCTTCCGGCTGATCTGTTCGGGGAAAACTGCATCCGCTATGTTCAACCATACCTTGAGAATTACCGGTCCACCCTGCGCCTGACCAAACGACTGAACAATTTCAAACACAGGTGGCTGGAACAATACCTTGAGCACGAAAGCAGCCTGATTAACCTGTGATGTTATCCTTACCCTGTTGATGGTTTCAAGCGAGCCTTTAGGTTTTGAAAATTTTTCTTTCATAATATGTTGTAATACAATAATTTATAAAGAAAAATAAAATATGTTGAAAAAAAGTGCCTTACCGACCGGGTATATTTTCAAAAAAACCGGATTAACAGTATAGAATGGTACATTATACCCAATATGGAATTATTGAGGGCATCCGACGCAAGGATAAAGATGTCCTGCGGTTCGTCTATAAGCAGTATTTGCCCATGGTCCGGTACTTTGTCATAAAAAACAAGGGGACGGAGGAAGATGCGCAGGACCTGTTTCAGGAGGCGATGGTTGCAGTCTACCAGAGGGTCAGGAAGAGGGACCTTAACCTGGATTGCTCTTTTAAAACATATCTGTACTCCGTTGTGCGGCATATGTGGCTGCAAGCTATTGAGAGAAAAAGGATCCATTATGAATTCACCGAAATGGACGAGTTCATTCTGCTGGAGGAGAATGAGCTGTATGAAGATTTTCAATTGAAAAAGGGGATATATCAGCGTCATTTCTTTCAACTAACCGGGCTGTGCCAGAAGATACTTATCATGTTTGTCGAACGGGTGCCTTTTGAAGAGATTGCAGCCATCATTGGCTACAAAGGACGGCAGTATGCCATAAAGAGAAAGTACGAATGCATGAAATCATTAATTAACAGAGTAATAAACGACCCTGAGTATAAAAGTCTTAACCAATGAAAACAAAGCATCTGAAATTACTGGAGCGATATTTCAACGGGGAAATGACACCGGCTGAAATGGTCTCGCTGGAAGAATCCTTACATTCCGATCCCGAATTGAACGCTGCTTTCAGGGAATATCAGCTGATCACTGAAGCTTTGAGCGATCAGGACACCATAGATCTGAGGGGCAAGCTGAAAGATATCCGGGACGAGTATAACCGTGGCAGATCAGGCCGGGATTTTCTGTCACATAATAATAACTGGGTTTGGCTGGCTGCCTTGCTTGTCATGGTGATCTGTTTTACCATAGTCCTTTCCATGCTGATCAGTGTGGAGAACCAGCGAAAACAGCTTCTTACCATGGAACATGTGCAATTCACCTCACGTTTCAGTTATCTGGATCTGGAGCTGATGAAATATGGCTCACGGAATCATGATCTGATTACCCTCGAATCTCCCAAGGACTCCTGTATCTTTGATAGAAGCCCCGGATTGGTGTTCAGCTGGCGAACAGATACTACCCTATCCTTGAAACTGGATATCATCAGCCGGGACGGCATGGTGGTATTCACGACCAGACAAAATATTGAAAGCCCTTACTATCTTCCCGGCGTGTTTCCGGAAGGATTTTACGTGTTCAGGTTACGCGACGATAGCATTTCTTACTACCAGGGGATCATGTATCTTAAATAAACCGGGCTGTAACAAAACGACTGCATTTTGATTATTTTTGCGGCTGTTATTGCTAAACTGCCTGGCTTTTGGACTCTTTGATATTTTCAAAAATATTGTTGCCAGTTGCCCTGTCGTTGCTGATGTTTGGCATAGGCTTATCGCTGACCATCGGTGATTTCAGGAAAATAGCTGTGAAACCGTGCAGCTTATTGGCGGGATTGGCCAGCCAGATGTTGCTGCTTCCGTTTATTGCTTTTGTGATTGCCGCTTCTGTCAACCTGCCGCCTGAACTGAAGGTGGGCATTGTGATCATCGCCGTTTGCCCGGGAGGCGCCACATCCAATTTCATAACCTACTTTCTCCGTGGGAATGTCGCCTTATCCATTTCCATCACGATTGTGAACAGTTTTCTTACACTGATCACTATTCCGGCACTGGTCTATCTTGCCCTGATCTGGCAAATGGGCATCGGACACTCCGTTGACCTGCCGTTGGGACTGACGATACTCAAGATGTTCTATATCACCTTACTCCCTATTTCAGCGGGCATTCTTGTAAGGAATTGGCAGAAGAAACTGGCTTTAAGGCTTGAAAAGCACATGCGGTACATACTCCCGGCTTTGTTTGGATTCATCTATGTAGTGGCTATCCTTGGAAGCAGGGAAAGATATCAGGAAGATGTGACCGATCTTTATGTGCGGGTGCTTCCGTGGGTTGTGCTGCTCAACCTGGCTTCGATGAGTTTTGGCTTTATTCTTTCGAGGCTGCTCAAACTCGAAAAAGGGGATCAGATATCCCTGACGGTTGAGATAGGTATCCAGAACAGCGCCCTGGCCATTACCATTGCAGGAAGCGCACTTTTCCTTGATAATTACCTGATGGCAGTTCCCGCTATCGTTTACGGAATGTTTACCTTCTTTTCGGCCCTTTCTTTCGGGTACCTCATAAAAAAATTCTCACGCTGACCTTTTCCCCGGATTTATTTTTCAACAGCCGGGTATATTTTCCTGAAAACCGGATTAACCATATGTGAAGAGTTATCACTCATACACCCCGGTGCGGGTGGCTATTCCCTATGTGACAGGCATCGTTCTGGCGCATACCGGTATTATTGATTCCGAAAACCTTGCGACTTTGGTTTGGAGTGTTGTTCTGTTCCTCGCCTTTTTTATCGCAGGATTTTTGATGGGTTCAAATTATGCCGTCCGCTGGTTCCCTGGCTTTGTGGGCTGCCTGGCCTTGGCTGCTCTTGGGATGGCCGGTGTACAGGCAGTAAATATTGCAGAGGGGAGAAAGGATGAAATGGTCAGGAAAGCTCCGGAAGAATGTATCTTGATATGCAGGATGGAGGAGAGGCCGGTTGCTAAAACCAGCGCTTATTCCAGCGTGGCTACCATTGTCGCTTTGCCCGATTCATCCGGCCGTTGGCATAAGACACATATCAGGGTGCTGCTTTATTTCAAGAGTGACAGCCTGAGCCAGAACCTCTCACATGGAGACTTGATTTTGATTTCCGGGAGGATCCAGGACGTAGCAGGCCCGAAGAACCCAAATATGTTTAACTACCGTAAATATTTGAAAAACAGGAGGATAAGGTGGCAGCTATTCATAGACCCGGGGAATTGGGAAACGACAGGATTTAGGGATGCAAATCCGGTAAAGTTTTGGTCGGCCTGGTGCCGGGAACAATTTCTGGAAATGTTAAAGGCTTTCAGGTTAGAGGGGGATGACCTTGCATTGGCATCAGCCCTGCTACTGGGTGACAAAGACCTGCTGGAAAAGGATGTGAAGCAGGAATTCAGTCATGCCGGGGCAATGCACGTTCTTTGTGTATCGGGGCTGCATGTTGGGATCATGTTTGTCATTGCCGGGAAACTGTTGTTTTTTCTGCAACGGAATCGGAAAAGCAGGCTGGTGCGGCAGATCCTGATACTGGCCTGGATATGGGCATATGCTTTCATCACGGGGCTTACCCCTTCGGTGATTCGGGCAAGCCTTATGTTCAGCCTCCTTGCGGCAGGCCGGATGATGAAAAGGAAAACGGAGAATTTCAATATTCTCGCCGGATCTGCCTTCATCCAGCTTTGCATGGATCCCTATGAGATCACACAGGTGGGTTTCCAGTTGTCCTATCTGGCTGTTCTGGGAATCTTCGCCTTTTACCAGCGGCTTAATGGTTTGATTCGAAAACAGGTCTGGCCTGTGTCGCTGATCTGGCCCGTCCTGGCTGTTTCTATGGCTGCACAGGCTTCTACCTTCCCTCTGGCAGGCTTTTATTTTAATATTTTCCCGGTCTATTTCCTCGTAACCAATCTGGCTGTAGTGCCATTGTCCGGAATCATCATTTACCTGGCGCTGACATTATTCGCAGCCGGCGCTGCCGGATTATCGCATGATTGGTTGTCTTTGCCCCTGAAATTGGCAATAAGGCTGCTGCACGGATCGGTGCACACCATTCAGTCCTGGCCGAATGCTGTCATTGAGCCTATAATTCTTCAGCCTGTTCAGGTCATGATCCTTTACCTGTTGTTGATTGGGGCTTTCTTGCTCCTTGTCCGTTCAAGCAAGTATGGAATGTTCTGGGTTGGGATTTCATTGATATTGTTATCTGTCACTAATGCTGCCAGAAAAGCAGCCATCCTTCAGCGAACAGAAATCACCGTTTATCATGTGCCGGGACATACAACTGTGGATTTTATCCACCATAAGAGGGCTTTCTTTTTTTCCGACAGCCTGCTGAGCGAAAATCCACAAAAAGTCTTATTCAATATAGTCCCTCACAGGTTGAAATCAGGAGTAAATGATATATCACTCATAGTGGATGATAATTCAACCGGCAATTATTATCAAAAGACCTATTCCGGAATTCATCTTATTTATTTTCATCAAAAAACAATAGCCATCATTAAGCATGATTTGAGAATAGCCGGGATTGATAAAAGAATGAAGACCGACCTGGTTATACTTACAGGAAATCGGAAAGTGGAACCTGATAATTTGGAGGCAATTCTGGAATTTGATAACCTTGTCACAGATTCTTCTGTACCACCCTGGTTAAATGCCAATTATCGCAATTTTTGCCTGGAAAAAGGAATCCGTTTTCATTCGGTCCGGGAAAACGGCGCTTTCGTCCTAAAATGGAAAATTAAACAAGAAACAAGAAACAAGAAACAAGAAACAAGAAACAAGAAACAAGAAACAAGAAACAAGAAACAAGAAACAGCCCTATCTATGAATCACCAATTTCCGATTCACCCTCTGACCTGCAGTTTCCATCGTTCCGAAGTAAACTCCGCCAGGAAGTCCCGAGATGTCTAATGCAAGCTGGTGCAGGCCGGTATCCAGATGCTTTTCTGAAACGGACTGCACGAGTCGCCCGGTTACATCATAAATCTGTATCTTAACTTGTGCGGCATCTTTCAGGGAAAGCCCAATTGTAACAATATTCCTCGCCGGATTGGGGTGGAATATAAGGTTGGAGGCAAAAGGAAATGCTGTACCTTCATCCAGTCCTACACCGCTTATCATGATCTCCAGGTCATCGATGTACATGCCGTCGTCCTGGATATAGTTATCACTGTAGAACCGGAAACGGATAATAACGTTGGGCTGGTTGATATACGAGTTCAGGGAATATGTTTTTTGGGCCCAATCGGTCTGCGTACCTGTGAATGAGGTTATCTGTGCCCATGACGTTCCATTGGTGGATACTTCAAGATACATATAGTCGTAGTCGGTTTCAATCTTATACCTGGTCCAGAAAGAGACCTGGGCGGACGTAGCCCCTGTGAGATCAATAGCCCGCAGGGTCATGGATGCGTTCATGTTCGCCTGGTAATTTCCGGCAGGACTTTCAGTAATGGAGTGAAATTCAGAATAATATATTCCCGGTCTTAACCCCCATGTGCTTTCTGCCGTCCAGTAAAGCGCACCTGTTTCAAAGTCATCGAAGAATGGCAGTGCAATAGGGGGCATGGGTACCGCTGTCACCAGGTTGGAGGGGCCTGATTCTTCACCCGATTCAAGAAAAACCGCCGTAATGTAGTAGGAGTATATAGTTCCATTTTCCACATTTACATCTGAGTAGGTCTCTCCATATGAGGTATCATATGGTCCCGGATCAAGATTGCGATAAATGTTATAGTAGTCAACGCTATCCACTCCTGTCCACTCTAAAGAAACTTCAGCATCGCCAGCCATGGCAACCAGGTTTTGGGGAGATGGAAGCATACTGGCCATCGATGCGACATTGGCCAGAACAGCTTTGACAAATATCCCGTGTTGTTCGAAGTTGTTGACACTGGGACCTATGCGATCGTTACTTGTATGAATGTAAGGACTGTAATTCTGTGAATCCTCAAATGGGAAAATGCCCTGGTAGCCATTGTTGTTAAAGGAAGTATGGTCGCTGTCGCCGCCAGACATGGCGCCATTTTCGATGATGAAGTCCGGAAGGTAGATGGCACAGACATCGCGGTAGAATTCTTTTAATTCATTGGCTGAAGAAGGCCCAATCAAATCTGTGTGGATATAGCTTCCCGGTTGAAGATACCCGGCCATGTCGATATTAAAATAGCCGAGGATGTTCATGCCGCTGCCGGCAGCCTGAGATGCCCAGGCTGCGCTTCCATAAAGGCCGTATTCCTCCCCGCTCCAGGTTGCATAAATAATAGAGCGGTCAAATTCATACTGGCTGAGAATACGGGCGATCTCAATGATGCCTGCCGTTCCGGTGGCGTTATCATCGGCGCCGGGCTGTGTATTGCCACTGGCATAGGTATCATAATGGGCCCCGAGCACGACATATTCATCGGGATATTTCGTCCCATACTGGGTTGCAATCACATTATCGGATGCAGCACCGACTGGCATATAGAAATCGTGCAGTTCCACGTCGAGGTCCAGCGAATCGAACTTGCTGTAAATCCAGTTTTGTGCCAGTATGCCTTCGGGTTTGTATGCATTGCGGTTACCGAAATCCTGCAGGTGCTGCACCATCTGGCGAAGCCTGGCTGTATCCACCTGGTCGATCATAGTGACTATATTGTCACTGGCGCTCAATGTGCCGGGTGTGTAATCCAACGAATTCGCCGGAAAACTGGCGGGAGCCTGGCTGATGTGCACCATGCCGCCGCGAATGGCAGGATAGAGTTGTGCTGCAACATTGCGGTCGGCAGCCACAATAAGGAAGTTATCGCCCTGATGCAATTCAAGCGCTGCATTCCGGACATCTTGAAAATAATCTTCCCGGTTACCGGGATCGAAGTACAAGATGTAATAATGTGTTGAGCCATCGCCCCAGGCATCACTGTCAAGCACCTGGTAAGTCATGGCAGGTGGGTTGACCGCGGTCCCGATGGCAAAATCATCATTATAGAAATGGATCGTCAGGTTATTCTGACAAAAAGCTTCCTTGGTTTTTTCAAAGGAGCCGGTGGGGATAAAAACCAGTTAAGACGCTAAAGTGAAAATGACAGTTAGCAATGCGATAGCAAGAAGAGCAGTTTTTTTCATAGTATGATCAAAGTTAAGGGGCAAAAGTAATAAAATGTTTAACGCTGGGTGTTCAGCGTTCAATGTTAAAATGACCCCGGATTCAATTGTAATTTTCGGAATATTCGATGATATCCCCGGGATTGATACCGTATCTGTCAGAAAACCCGGCATTTACCTCAAGGACATATTTTGCCGGTTTTTCAGAAGGCACCGAGTAGATGGATCCGGGTTGGGTATATTTTTGAATGCTTACAATTTCGCCGGAAGAATGAATGTAGATGATATCGAGAGAAATGAAAGTGTTCTTCATCCAGAAGGAGCGGGGCTCGTCCCTGTCGAAGATGAAAAACATACCGGCATTTTCCGGAAGATGGTGGCGGTACATCAGTCCCTGCGTGCGTTCTTTCTCGCTGTCGGCGATCTCTATATCCAATGTGACGGGTTCATTCTGGTTCCTCAGGATCCGCAGCGATCCATCATGGCGAAAGGAGGGTGCCGGGGCAGTTGAACTGACCTGCTGCTTTTGCACGGGTTTTGATTTCCTGGGGTTGTAGAAATTAGCCAGGAGAAATGCAGTCACCACAGCTAAAGCAATAATGATATAGAAGAGATTTCGGATTCGGGAAGATTTCCTGGCCGGTTTTTGCGGTATCTTTTTATTTGCCTTTGATTTGTCGGGCATGATGAGAGTATTTGTTTTTCCGTCAAAATTAGCCCTTTTATGAAAAAAACGCACCTTGTGGGTTGAAATCTAAAAATATGTTTTAATTTTGCATCCTCAAAACCGGTATTACGGTCTGGTAGTTCAGCTTGGTTAGAATGCCTGTCCCGAGCACTCGGGAAGGTCGTGGGTTGAAAAGTAGTTCTTAAAATATTGGTCTGGTAGTTCAGCTTGGTTAGAATGCCTGCCTGTCACGCAGGAGGTCGCGGGTTCGAGTCCCGTCCAGACCGCGTAAAGCAAAACAAAACCTTTGAGGAAGAGATTTCTCAAAGGTTTTTTTTATACCTATGAGCTATTTTGTATACATTCTTGAAAGCCTGAAGGATCGGTCATATTAGATTGGAATTTAAGGAGAAGAGAGAGGCCATGATCAGGGAGATGTTCTCTCTCCCATCACCTCCAGCGCCCTAACTATCAGGTGGTAGTTTTTTATGATTTTCTGTGGTTCAATCAATCCGTCGTCGGTGTAAATCCTGCAGCTTTTCAGTTTGTTTTGCCGGAGCGCTCTCATATCATCGGGAGAGAGAGCATAGCGAACTTTCAGCCCATGCGTGCTCCGGTACAGTTTCCCCTCCCTGCTTCCTCCTCCGTCATAAGTGACGGCTTTTTCGATATTGTAAAGCTTTATTGATGAGTTGTTTGCAAACGTAAATACCAGCTCCCGGCCCTGGTCGATGGCAAAAGCCTTACCGGAACCGATGATCAGCTTCAGTTCCAGAAAATGTACCTCGTTGACCGATGCAATCCTGAAGTATACCACGTAATGCAGATCGTTCTGAAGGGTTTCCCATGAGGTGTTCTTTATCCTGTTGCCTGTGTTTTCATCGGTTTCATCTGTTGCCAGTATCTGTGAATGTAGTTCACTGCACAACAAAACAGAAAGCAAAATAATGAGGCACTTCTTCATTTTTACATGTAAGTCGGATTGATAGCATAAAGTTATTTTAAAAATACTTCCTACAGTTAAAAATATCTAAACTACAAGCCTTAATTTTTCTCAAATATTTTGAAGAAAGGTATTGACAATTTGATTTTTTATCCGTATATTTGACCCTTTGCGTGAGTTGTTGCCCCCCATTTTGCCAACACTCACTGTATCATTATAATAACCCAAATCATGAAATCAATTTCATTGATTTCTCTGTTATTGGTATTGTTTGTTTTGTCGGCCTCAGCCCAGAAGTCAGACATTCAACTGACGTTTACGGCTGTCGATAATGATACTCCAATGATGCTGGACAGCATAAGGGTGTTGAACCGGACACACGGTGGCGATACTGTTCTGCACTGGCCTGATACGATCCTGGTGTTGTCTTACCAGAATCAGCCTGAAGCCAAAACAGGTGAGGACCTGTTCCAGGTGTTCAAATGTTACCCCAACCCGGTGAAATACAGCACAACTATCTCAATTTATGTCCCGAAAAATAATCGTGTGAATATCCTGGTTTCAGATATCAACGGTAAATCGGTGATCAGTACCTGGTACCACCTTGAAAAAGGGTATCATTCATTCAGTTTTACACCCGGCAGCGCGGACCTTTATTTTTTCACTGCACAGTATATATGGGAGAGTTACAGTGTGAAGATACTTCACCCGTTCACAGGGATAAACACCGCGGCTTCGCTGCAATACACCGGTCATCATATCAATGAGAAGCTCCTGGAAATGATCAGCCCCGATCAGGTTTTTTCATTCAGGCCTGGTGATGAGTTGTTGTTAACAGGTTACAACGGCAGCCAGAATACAGATATTCCGGATGAACCGGATGATGACCGGATCTATATCTTCGAATTTTCCGGGAAAAAACCCTGATGGTCAAAAATACACGCCGTTTAATCCCTGTTATTGTTAAACAGGCTGGAGTAACCTTTCATGATACCCCTGGTAGATGTGGCGATGAAGGAAAGAATCTCGTCTCGTTCCGGCGTGGCAGGAACATCGGCTTCTATAATGCTGATGGCCTGGGAAACATTATAATTCTTCAGGTAAATGATGCGGTAAATTTCCTGGATGTGATTGATTTGTTCGGTGGTGAACCCTCTCCGCCTCAGGCCGATGGAATTGACGCCTACATATGACAATGGTTCTCTTGCCGCCTTGGTGTATGGGGGAATGTCTTTCCTGGCCATCCCGCCGCCGGAGATCATCGAATGGGCGCCGATTTTAACAAACTGGTGCACAGCAGCCAGCCCGCCGACAATGGCCCAGTCGTGAATTTCGATGTGCCCCGCCAGGGTGGCGGCATTGGCTAAAATCACATTATTGCCGATCACACAGTCATGGGCCACATGTACGTATGCCATCAACAGGCAGCTGTTACCGATAACTGTCTTATAGCTGGCTTTGGTTCCACGGTTTACCGTCACGAATTCCCGGATGGTGGTATTGTTACCGATCTGAACATTTGTCTCTTCCCCGTCGAACTTCAGATCCTGAGGAATAGCAGAAATAACCGCCCCGGGGAATATCCTGCAGTTTTTCCCGATTCGGGCCCCTTCCATGATCGTGGCATGATGCCCTATCCAGGTTCCTTCTTCAATTTCAACATTTTTCTCAATGGTGACAAATGGGTCGATGATGACATTGTTGGCTACTTTGGCCTGTGGATGGACATACGCTAAAGGCTGAATCATTTCATAGGGTTTGCTAGGTTATTGGTTCCCTTTTCCACGATGGAAGCCATAATTTCCGCTTCCATCACAATTTTATTACCAACGTAGGCAACACCTTTCATATTGCAAATGCCCCTCCTTATCGGGCCAGTAATGTGAAGGTCAAAGATCAGTGTATCGCCAGGCACGACTCTTTGCCTGAATTTAACCTGGTCGATCTTCAGGAAAAGGGTGGTGTAATCCTGTGGGTTTTCGACAGTGCTGAGAACCAGAACCCCGCCCGCCTGTGCCATGGCTTCGACCTGCAGGACGCCCGGCATGACAGGTTCGTCCGGGAAGTGTCCAACGAAAAACGGCTCGTTCATGGTTACATTTTTTACACCAACGACTCTCGTTTCTGACATTTCGATGATCTTGTCGATCAACAGAAAGGGCGGCCGGTGTGGCAGGATATTCTTGATCTGGTTGATATCCATCACCGGGGGCTGGTTCGGATCGTATAAGGGGCCCTGGTTCATTTTGCTGTCTTTTATAAGTTGTTGTTTAATGAGTCTGGTCAATTGCGCATTAACTTTGTGACCCGGACGGCGGGCGATAATATGCGCTTTCAGGGGCTTGCCCAACAGGGAAAGGTCGCCCACGACATCCAGCAGCTTATGCCTGGCAGGCTCATTGTCGAAATTGAGCTCCAGGTTGTTGAGGATGCCCTCTTTAAGAACTTTTACAGAAGGTTTGTGAAATACCCCGGCAAGCCGGTCCAGCTCCTCCTGCGTTACAACTTTGTTGACAAAAACAATGGCATTGTTCAGGTCGCCTCCCCGGATCAGGTTGTTATTCAGCAGGTATTCCAGTTCATGAAGAAATACAAAGGTCCTGCAAATGGCAATTTCTTTCCTGAAATCCTGCATTTTTTCAAGGATCGCATATTGCGTTCCCAACACCTTGGTTTCGAAATTGATCATGGAAGTTACCTTAAACCTCGGGTAAGGTACTGCCATCATCTCAACCTTATTTTCAGGCTCTTCGTAAAAAACGGGGGTGCGCAATTCAGCATATTCCCGAAGTGCTGATTGTTCGACTATACCTGCTTTTTCAAGGGCTTCGATGAAAAACCTGGCGCTGCCGTCCATGATAGGAGTTTCAGGCTGGTCGACTTCAATCATAAGGTTGTCGATGTCCATTCCTGCAACAGCGGCCAGCACGTGTTCCACAGTCCTGACACCGGCTCCGTTGCATGCAATACTGGTTCCCCTGTCAGTATCCACTACATGATCCACCAACGCGTGGATTTCAGGTCTGCCCTCCAAATCAACACGGATGAACCTCTTTCCATAATTTACCGGCGCAGGATGAAAGGTCAGGGTTACCTCTGCTCCTGTATGTAAACCAACTCCGGAGAGACTCACCGATTGTTTGATTGTTTTTTGATTTTCAGGCATATCAGGTGTAAAAATAATAAAAGATCATGATGTGCAGGTCATTATACAATAAGATAGGAATAAGCAGTTTATAGTTCTCTGTCAGATGATTCCCCGCGTTTTATCATCTTTTCGATCTCTTCGATTCTTTTAACAATTACCGGGAGGTTCTTGAAGTGCACGATTGCCCTCCTGAAAACCGATATGTCAATGGCAGGTGACCCCAGCACGATGGCTCCGTCTTTTATGTTACCTGATATACCAGCTTGTGCGCCGATTTTAACATCATCACCTATGGCCAGATGACCGGCCAGTCCTACTTGTCCGGCAATCATGCAGTTTTTCCCAACCTTAACTGAACCAGAAATGCCTGTCTGGGCAGCAATAACGGTATTTTCTCCGATTTCAACATTATGGGCTACCTGGATCAGGTTATCCAGCTTCACACCTTTGCGGATAATTGTAGAGCCGAGTGTCGCCCTGTCTATAGTTGTGTTTGAGCCTATCTCCACATTGTCCTCAATAATTACATTGCCAATCTGGGCTACTTTTTTGTAGTTCTTATCCTGTTGCGGGGCGAATCCGAACCCGTCTGCGCCGATCACCACGCCGCCATGAAGGGTGCACTGGTTACCAATCTTGTTGTCAGAATATATGATTACACCGGGATAAATAATGGTTTCCTTGCCGATTTGCACATTGTCGCCCAGGTAGACCTGAGGAAATATCCTGGACTTATCCCCAATCACAACATTTTCACCCACATACGCATACTCGCCAATGTACACATCCTGTCCGATTTTGGCAGAAGGGGAAATAAAGGCTAGCGAAGACACACCCTTTTTTTCATTCCTGATCTGGTTGTATAGTTCCAGTAGTCGTGCAAACGCGGAGTAGGCATCATTTACCCGGATCAAGGTAGAACTGATGGGCTGTTCTGGAATAAAATCATCATTGACGATCACTATAGAAGCCTTGGTAGAGTATATAAATGATGTGTATTTCGGATTGGCCAGGAAAGAAAGCGAACCTGCTTCAGCTTCTTCAATCTTAGCCAGTTTGCTGATTTTTACTTCAGGGTTTCCCTCAACGGTTCCTTCCAGGACATCTGCAATTTGACGGGCTGAAAACTCCATGCTTGGTGTTTGGATTGATCGAATTGAAAATACGCGGCTAAATTATCAAAATTATCCATGTGCCCGAACCGCCTCAGGGCGAATTTTTCATATACTTGATTTTCTTTGGATAGCCGAGTACGTATTTAGTGTCTGGGCCAGTCATGATGGTCAGGTTAAATAATCCCGATGCCTCCGTCAGGTCCATTATTTCACCGTTCTTTAACAGAATGCTGATCCGGTTGTCAAAAGGATCATATGAATAATTGGATGTAACGTCGGTAAACAGGAAATAATCTGCTTCTTCAGGTCTAATAGGGAATATATTGTAAAGCGAGTCCCTGATGTTTTCGACATAACTGTTTTCAAATGGATCCGGCTGCATTTCAACGCGGTATAATTCACGGTTCACCAGCCAGCGGCTCAATGTCGATAGAATGAAATCGGGATGGTTGGCCCAGGTCTTCACCGAAGTAAAAACATCAAAATCGTCGATATTGGCAAAGCGCTCCAGAACAGTGGGGTCTGTGAGAAAAGATTCGCTGTTGATGCGATGTTCCAGGAAAAACAACAGGGATGGAGTCCCGAATAATTTCTCCCCGTTCCCTGCCAGGAATTTAGCCCTTCGCAATATCCTTATCAGAAGCGCTTCGGCCGACAGCACCGTTTTATGCAAATAAACCTGCCAGTACATTAACCGCCTGGCAATGATGAATTTCTCAACGGAATACATTCCTTTGGCATCTATTCCGATGTTATCATTGAGTACGTTTATAGTTTTGATGATCCGGTCGTTGTTCACGATACCTTCTGCAACGCCGCAAAAGAAGCTGTCGCGCTTTAGGTAATCCAGCCGGTCAACATCCAGCTGGCCCGAAACCAGGTGGTGGAGGTATTTTTTCGGATAATTATTCTTAAATATCTCAATGGCTGTCTCAATATCTCCGCCGAAAATATTATTCAGCCTATGCATGAACAGCAATGATAGGCCTTCATGGTTTATCCCGTCGACAATGCTGTTTTCCAGTGCATGGGAAAAAGGGCCGTGCCCGACATCATGTAAAAGTGCTGCCACCTCCGCCATTTCAATTTCATGCTTTGAAATATCATACCCTTTGGTTTGCAATGAATCCAGGGCTTCGGTCATCAGGTGCATCGCTCCAAGAGAATGCTGAAATCGAGTGTGCAGGGCGCCGGGATATACCAGGTGGCTCAGACCCAGTTGCTTGATCCTTCTGAGCCGCTGAAAATAAGGATGCTCTATGATCCGAAATGCAATATCGGATGGAATCGTGATGAATCCGTACACGGGATCATTGAACATTTTTAATTTGGGATGGCTTGGCTGTTGTCCCATCTTAAAGTAATTTTGTAATTAAATAGCGCCCCTGATACAATAAAAGCGGTTATATTTCTTTTCTTTAGAGCAAAAGTAGTGCATTCATATAATTAATAAACGAATAAATGGATAAGATAAAGATTCTTTGGGTGGATGATGAGATTGAAATGCTGAAACCGCATATACTTTTTCTGGAACAGAAGGGGTATGCTGTGGACACTTCCAACAATGGTGGGGAGGGGCTGGAGATGATCATGAACAATGTTTACGACATCATTTTCCTGGACGAGAACATGCCCGGTCTGACCGGTATTGAAACACTGGAGCGGATTAAGATAAAATACCCGGGCCTGCCTGTCGTGATGATCACAAAAAGCGAGGAGGAATCGATCATGGAGGACGCTATCGGTTCAAATATAGCCGATTTCCTGATCAAACCGGTGAAACCCAATCAGATACTGCTTAGTCTGAAGAAAAACCTGGAGAATAAAAAGCTGGTCAGCGACAAGACTACTTTTTCATATCAGCAGGAGTTCCAAAACATCAGCCTTGAGATTTCAAACAATCCCGACTTCCAGGGATGGATCGAAATATACCGTAAGCTGACGCGGTGGGAGCTTGAAATGGAGAAATCGAGCGACGAAAGCATCCTGGGGATATTGCAGTTCCAGAAGAATGAAGCCAACCAGGTTTTTTCCAAGTATGTTGAAAATAATTATCTTGACTGGGTGGGCGGAAAGTCAAAAACCTATCCGGTGATGTCGCCAAATGTCTTAAAAGAAAGGGTTTTTCCGCTTTTAGACGAAAACCGGTCACTTTTTCTGATAATTATCGACAATTTGCGTTATGATCAGTGGAAAGCCATCCAGCCTGTGCTTGAGGAGTTTTTCAGGGTGGAGAAGGAAGATATGTATTACAGCATTTTGCCTACCACAACACAGTATGCCAGGAATGCCCTTTTTTCCGGCCTGATGCCACTGGAAATAGAAAGAAAATACCCGAAATATTGGAAAGGGGAGGAGGAGGAGGGTTCGAAGAATCAATTTGAAAGTGAGCTCTTAGGAGAATACCTGAAAAGGTATGGTCGTGATATCAAGTATTCTTACAATAAAATACTAAACCTTGCTGCCGGCCGGAGACTGGTTGATAATCTCCCTAATCTTCTGAATTTCAAGCTTTCAGTGATCGTATATAATTTTGTTGATATGCTATCGCACGCCAGGACTGAGATGGAGATCATTCGCGAGCTGGCAGATGATGAGAAAGCGTATCGTTCGCTCATGGTGTCGTGGTTCAATAATTCCCCCCTTTTCGATATCATCCGGCACCTTTCTGAAAAGAAGGTCAACATCGTGATTACCACTGACCATGGTTCGGTACGCTCCCAGGATCCGGTGAAGGTGGTAGGTGACCGTAACACAACCACCAATTTACGTTATAAGACTGGTAAGAGCCTGAATTATAATCCCCGCGAAGTATTTGAAGTCAGGAATCCGCACGATGCATTCCTGCCCAGGACAAATGTCAGTTCCAATTATATTTTCTGCCGGAAGAATGATTTTTTCGCATACCCGAACAATTATAATTACTACGTGAACTTCTACCGCAATACTTTCCAGCATGGAGGTGTTTCGCTGGAGGAAGTGCTTGTACCATTTGCTTATCTGCGGGCAAAGTAGCTGACAATTACTACTTGCAAAATTCGTAAAAGTATCTTATCTTTGATCTTTCGCTCAGACACGATGGATCAGATTGTTTTTCAGAATGCCTGCCTGCAGGATTTACATGCTATTTCCCGGCAGATTCTCCAACTTTTCCCTGACGACCGGGTCTTTGCCTTTTATGGTAACCTGGGTGCAGGAAAGACTACGCTGATCAAGGCTTTTTGCGAAATATTGGCTGTTGCCGATGAAGTGACGAGCCCCTCTTTTGCCATCGTGAATGAATATAGGTGTGAAACCGATGAGCTTGTTTATCATTTTGATTTTTACAGGATTAAGAAGATAGAAGAGGTGCTTGATATCGGTTATGAAGAATACCTGTTCAGCGGATGGTATTGTTTCCTGGAATGGGCTGATAAAGTGGAAGAGCTTTTACCAGGATCTTATGTATTTATTTCATTGTTAAAAAATGAATCGGATGAGGGCAGGAAAATCCTGGCCCAAAGGAAAACGACAGATTAATACACGCATCAGATGAATCAAAGCCAGAAGAATTATATCAAGTTTTCACATTCCGATGGGCTGATGCCTAAGGAAGAAATGCTGGAAGTGCAGCGCAGCAGGAGCAAGCTGTCTATAGGCATTCCCCGTGAGACATCGCACCAGGAACGCCGCTTGGGGCTGGTTCCTGAAGCGGTACATCTGCTCGTGCAGAACGGCCATTCCGTGATCATAGAAGCCGGGGCGGGGACAGGGGCAAGGTTCAACGACAACGAATACAGTGAAGCAGGGGCACAGGTTGTCTATTCTGCACCTGAAGTTTACCAGGCCGATATTATTCTGAAGGTCGCCCCGCCAACGGATGAGGAAATCGAATTGATGAAAGAAAAGCAGACGATTTTTTCGGCCATTCACCTGAGCAACCAGGAAAGCTCGTTTTTCCGCGCCATGATGCGGAAGAAGATTACAGCATTTGCCCATGAGTACATCAAGGACCAGTTTGGTTCTTTTCCGGTCAGGCGGACTATCAGCGAGATCGTTGGCAATGCTTCCATCATGATCGCTGCCCGCTACCTCAGCGATCCCGATTATGGCAAAGGGAACATGCTGGGTGGCTTTTCGGGGATCAGTCCCACCGAGGTGGTGATTATCGGTGCAGGTACGGTGGCTGAAAATGCCGCCAGGGTGGCCTTGGGGATGGGGGCCACCGTGAAGGTTTTCGACGATTCGATTTACCGGTTGCGAAGGCTGCAGGTAAACATCCAGCATCGAATTTTCACCTCTATCCTCCAGCCAAAAGTGTTGCTGAATGCCTTGCACTCGGCCGACATCGTAATTGGCGCCATTCACAGCATTCAGGGCAAAACCCCGGTGATCGTCAGCGAGGCGATGGTCAGGGAAATGAAAGCCGGAGCCGTAATCATCGATGTGAGCATCGACCAGGGAGGATGTGTTGAAACATCTAAAACTACAACGCATCAGAACCCCGTTTTTAAGAAATATGATATTATTCACTACTGTGTGCCGAATATTGCTTCACAGGTGCCCCATACCGCTTCCTATGCCCTGAGTAATTTTTTTACGCCGGTGCTGCTCAGCATCGGTGGTGAAGGCGGTGTCGATAACTTCATACGGCGAGATAATGGTCTCTGCAAGGGTGTTTATCTGTTTAAGGGTATCCTGACCAACAAAAATATCAGCGACCTGTTCGACCTGCCGTTCCAGGACATCGACCTGCTGCTGGCGGCTTTTCATGGATAACTATTTCCCGAGCTAAATTATGGCTGAACCCTGTCAAAAGATCGGAATATTGCCTTACCCGGTAATGATTGGAACAAAAATCTGGGATGAAGCTGCCAGAGTGCTCAGTACCTTTAATCCTGCCGGTGGTTTTTGCCTGCTTACTGATGAAAACGTCGCCAGACACTGTCTTCCGGTTATTGGCCGGTTGCTCCCCGGCTTGTCTGACGCTCCTGTTTTCACGATTCCCGCAGGCGAGTCTTCCAAAGATATTGCCATGGTTGAGAAGATATGGAAATGGCTGATGGACAGTGGAGTTGAGAGGGATTCTGTACTTATTAACCTGGGAGGAGGTCTTGTCTCAGACCTGGGAGGGTTTGCTGCCGGTACATTTAAAAGGGGTATCCGTTATGTGAACATACCAACCTCCCTGATCGGCCAGGCCGATGCTTCTGTTGGGGGGAAAACAGGGGTTAACATCAACCGGATTAAAAACCAGGCCGGCTTATTTCAGGACCCCTCTGCTGTATTGATCGATCCCGGTTTTCTGCAAACACTCCCTAGCAGGGAAATGATTTCCGGGTATGCCGAACTGATCAAATCGGGATTGCTGTCAGGCGGCGAATTCTGGGATATGGTCAGGACGCCTCATGCCATCAACAGGGACTCCATCCCGGAGCTGATCTGGCGCGCCGTGAATTTTAAATGTGATGTTGTTGCCCGTGATCCGTTGGAAAATGGCTGGCGAAAGATCCTGAATTTCGGACACACCATAGGCCATGCTTTTGAGAGCTTGTCTGGAAGGGATGGCATATGGCAACTAACCCATGGCGAAGCGGTGGCTGCAGGGATGATATGTGAAGGATTCCTGTCATATCGTCTAACCGGTTTTTCCCGTGAAACACTTGATGAACTGGTTTCAATTATCACTACGAAATTCAGGCTTCCATCTCTTTTGGCGGATCACCGCCGGCGTTTCCGGAAGATCATGGTTCATGATAAGAAAAACTTTCAGGGAAGTATCCGGTTTGTATTGTTGAAATCGCCGGGAAATCCGCTTGTGGGCCAGTATTCAGATAGTCACTATCTGGAAGATTCATTTGATTTTTACAATCAGGCCGTAACATCATGATCACACTTACACGCGATAGAAAGTCGCTCACCGGGAAGGTATTTTTACCATCCTCCAAAAGTATTTCAAACCGGTTACTGATATTACAATACCTTTCGGGTGAATCCTTTCGCCTGCGAAATCTTTCGCTTTCTGATGACACGGTTTTGCTGTCTTCGCTGCTGCAATTAATCACGCAATACAGGCTCAGGGGAGAGAAGGGTTTGTTGAGGATAGATGTTAAAAATGCAGGAACAGTTATGCGTTTTTTAACGGCCATGCTGGCTATGACCAATGGAAACTACCTGTTAACCGGATCATCCAGGATGCAAAACAGGCCAATTGGTTTGCTGGTAGATGCCCTTCGGGAGTTGGGCGCTGATATTGAGTACCTTGAAAGACCCGGTTTTCCCCCTTTGCTGGTCAAAGGCCGTTTGCTAAGCGGCCGCTTGCTCACCATTGATCCCTCGGTCAGCAGCCAGTTTGTAACAGCGTTGCTTCTTATTGCGCCTTTTCTGGAAGAAGGCTTAAGTCTCGAATTATACAGAAAGCCGGCCTCCTGGCCTTATGTTAAAATGACGTTGGAAATCCTGAGGATGACGGGTGTCCAGGTTTTTGAACAGGAAGATATTCTGAGGGTTTTCCCGAAAACTAAAATGTTTTTGGATATCATGATCGAACCCGACTGGAGCGCTGCATCATTTTGGTATTGTATGCTGTCAATGGCTGATAGAGGGGAGATTGTTTTTCCGGGTCTGGAAAAATCAGGTTTGCAGGGAGACCAGGAGGTCTCCGCTTTCTTTTCTTCATTGGGAATAAAAACACAAATCCAGCAAAGCGGAATAAATATCAGAAAAAGTGGCATTGTGGAGGCAGATTATGCAGCTGATTTCAGGGATTATCCCGACCTGGCTTTGCCCGTGATAATGGCTTGTGCAGGCAATGGTGTGCATGGCCGGTTCGCCGGACTGGAAAGCCTTCGCCTGAAAGAATCCGATCGATTGCAGGCCCTGGAAAGGGAACTGGGCAAAACAGGCCCGGTCCTCAGAGAACCCATGCCGGGTAAATGGGAATTATTTGGCAGGATAAATGCACCCGGTAATTATTACCTGGATCATGAAGGGGATCATCGCGTGGCCATGACCTTTGCCGGTCTGGCGCTCAAAGGATTTACTGTGGATCTGGATGAGCAGCAGGTTGTCAATAAATCCTATCCTGGTTTCTGGAAAGATTGCCAATCACTTGGGTTTTCGATACTCACCTGATGTTGAAAAGATTTGAAACCTTGACTT
>JAHYJL010000036.1 GCA_019429045.1 Bacteroidales bacterium | reverse complement strand
CATCTGCCCGTGGATAAAAAGGGATTTGAGGGGGAAGAGTACACGATATCGGGTGATTACCTTGCTTATCAGGATATGGCTGTGCCGCTTGGCTTAACCGATTTCAAAGGCATCCAGAGGGATGGAGTCCCTTATGGCAACCGGATCTTCCGCATGCCTTACTTTGATCCGCAGGGAAATATGACCATCATGCAGTGGAATACCGCCTCCCTGGGGGTTGATTATCGTATCGGCCCAAGGGAGACCAAAACGGAGACCTTTACTTTTCAGGTCCCGTTCGAAGCGGCCCCCGGCGAAATGAAAGTCACTGCCATGCTGAATTACCAATTGCTGGTGAAGCCTGTCGCCGATTTCCTGAATGTTCCTGAAGAAGAATCGGAAATCATGCTGGTCAACAGCCATACCACCTATTTGGAGGTTTTACCATAAAAGGTGAATAATTGAAATCAACCTACGAAACCAAATCTAGTTCATCCAAAACCATTAACATATGAAAACGAAAATTGTCGCCATTTCCCTGATATTAATTATCATATTAATGTCAACGAGTGAAAAGGCCTTAGCGATTCCGGCCTTTGCCCGCAAATACCAGATGAGCTGCACCGTCTGCCATTCCCCGGCCATGCCCCGGATCAAGGCCTTCGGAGAGGAATTTGCCGGCATGGGCTTCCGGATGAAGGATATGGAAGCGCCTCGCTATTATATGAATACAGGTGATGAAAAGCTCTCTCTTCTCAGGGAGGTGCCGCTGGCCGTCAGGCTCGACGGGCACATCACCTATGGCAACCAGAACAGCGGCGGGCTTGAATTTGGGTTCCCATTCGGTGTCAAGATCCTGTCAGGGGGAGAGATATCTAAAAAGCTTTCCTACTATTTCTATTTCTATATGTCGGAGATGGGAAAAGTGGCCGGTATTGAAGATGCCTTTCTGGCTTACACCGATTTGCTGGGCACCGGCATCAACATCGCGGCCGGGCAGTTCCAGGTATGCGACCCGTTATACAAAAGAGAGCTCAGGCTCATGCTCGAGGATTATGTGATCTACACCCTTACGCCGGGGACCTCTTCCATGTCACTGAAATATGACCGGGGGATCATGGTGGATTACGAAATTGAAGCGACGGGCACGGGATTCGTGGGGCTGGTTGTTAACGGCAATGGAATCGGGAAAGGTGGTAATAAATTTCTTTTCGATAAGGACAAATACAAAAATTATTTCCTCAAGATATCCCAGGGTATTGGAAAGAAGTTTGATGTCGGATTGTTTGGGTACTACGGCAAGGAGGCCCTTGATGAATGGGCAGGTACCCTTACCAACACGATGCTCTTCTGGGGGCCGAACCTGACATTCAACCATGATGAGAAATTCATATTCAATGTTCAGTATGCCCGCCGGACCGATTCCGACGTGGTGATCCCGGGAGAACCAATGGTAATCAGGGAAGATGTGCTGACCCACGGCGGGTTCGCTGAGTTCATCTTCGCCCCGAAAGGCGATATGAGCAACTGGTATCTCACCCTGCTCGGTAACTGGGTCGATTCTGATCTCGATGAGCTCGATTACAGCAGCGTATCGCTGCATGCCGGCTACCTGATCAGGCGCAACGTCAGATTGGTTGCGGAGTATACCCGGCAGTTCTCAAACAATACTTACGGGAAAGCCAGTTTAGGATTCGTGGCGGCGTTTTGATCAGGTCATCCCCTTTTGATCTTGACATTGACAGCATTGAAGCCTTTGGGCCCCTTCACCACTTCGAAAGTTACCTGATTGTCTGCTTTGATGGATTCCAGCAGCCCATTTATATGAACAAAGATCTCCTGCTGGCTGGCCGAGTCCCTGATAAAGCCAAATCCTTTTGTTTCGTCGAAAAATGTAACGATTCCCGTCCTGATCAATTCAGCAGGATCTGCTTCTTCACTCTTTGGCACCGAGATAATTATATCCTCCGGATTAATGGCCGTAATGGCCGACGGATCAGGGGGGGTGGAGGTAATGTTGCCGAATTCGTCGACGTAAGCAATCATATCATCGAAAGAACTGCTGCCATTTTTTTCAGTTCTTTCGGAGCGCTTTTGCTCTTTTTCTTTTCTTTTTTTGCTTTTTTTGTTTTGAATGTCTCTTTTGTTATACGTCCCGCGTACTTTGCCCATGGTAAAAAATATGTAAGGAATTTTTGGGTGTAAAGGTAATCTTTTTCACGGACCCGGAAACACAAATAAAGACCGTTGAAAATTGACCGGCTTCTTATTGAGAATTTACCGTATTTTTATCCGTTAATAAGATACTTTAATTCAAACTGATCCAAACGAAATGTCCTCTCCGGTTTTTACAACAACAGTCACCAAGGAACAGGCAAAGGACAGCGGAATGGCTGTTGTCCTGATCCTTCTACTGATTGGATTCATTGCAAAAGAAGATATATTTTTCAGGTTCGCCGCAGGCGCCCTGCTAATTGATATGATATTCCCGATGTTTTATTATCCCTTTGCTATTTTCTGGTTCGGGCTGGCCAACATCATGGGTTTTATCATTTCAAAAATATTGCTTGTGCTAATCTACCTGGTCATCGTCCTCCCGATTGCCCTGGCAAGGCAACTGATAGGGAAAGACACGTTATTGCTGAAACGGTTTAAAAAAGGCAGTGGATCGATTATGAGGACGCGTAACCATGTATGCGAAGCTGATGACCTGATTAAACCATTCTGAAATCAAAAAAAAACAATAATTGTATGGAATTTATAAGAGATCTGTGGGCATATATGAAGGCGCGGAAGAAATACTGGCTGCTGCCACTGATCCTGATTTTGCTCCTGCTCGGGCTGCTGATCGTATTTTCAGGCGGCTCGGCTGTGGCTCCGTTTATTTATACCTTGTTTTGAAATATTGCCCGATTATGCCTGAAGCCATCTTAGGTATCTCCGCCTATTATCACGACAGCGCAGCGGCCATCATTGTGGACGGTGAAATTATTGCTGCGGCGCAGGAGGAACGATTTACAAGAAAGAAGCATGATTCTTCTTTCCCTGTCAACGCTGTGAAATATGTTCTGGATGAAGCAGAGATCACAGGCAATGATATACAGGCCATTGTTTTTTATGAAAAACCACTGATAAAGTTTGAGCGCCTGCTGGAGACTTACCATGCCTTTGCTCCCCGCGGTATAACTAGTTTTCTCTCTGCCATCCCGGTCTGGATAAAGGAAAAGCTTTTCATGAAAAAAATGCTTAGGGAAGAGATTCGGAAACTGCTTCCGGGAAATTACCGGCTGCTGTTCCCCGAGCATCATCTGTCACATGCTGCCAGTGCATTCTATCCTTCCCCTTTCAGCGAGGCCGCCATCCTCACGATCGATGGGGTCGGTGAGTGGGCTACATCGACCATCTGCCATGGACAAGGGAACCGGATAGAGATTTTGAAAGAGATGGACTTTCCCCATTCTATCGGATTATTGTACTCAGCTTTCACCTATTACACCGGTTTCCGTGTAAACAGCGGGGAATATAAGCTGATGGGGCTGGCTCCTTACGGCAACCCTGCTTCAGGCCAGTTCAAAGGATTCAGGAATAAAATTCTTGGCGAAATGGTTGACATCCGAGAGGACGGATCGGTGCTGCTGAACATGAAATATTTCAATTTTGCGACGGGCCTGAAAATGGCGAATGACAAAAGGTGGGAGAAGTTGTTTGGCCTCCCGCCGAGGAAAGAAGAAAACGAACTGATGCAGGGTTACATGAATATGGCCCTGGCTATTCAGCAAATTACTGAGGAGGTGGTCCTCAAGTTGGCGCGGACTGCTCAGCATCTGACCGGCAGTAAAAATCTGGTGATGGCCGGAGGTGTGGCACTGAACAGTGTGGCAAACGGGAAGCTGCTGCAGGCGGGGATCTTCGATGACATCTGGATACAGCCCGCCGCAGGGGATGCGGGGGGCGCCCTCGGCGCTGCATTAGCCGGCTGGCATATCTGGAAAGGAAAGGAGCGCCGGATCGATCCTTCCTCAGATGCCATGCAGGGGGCCTTTCTCGGCCCAAAATACACTGATGATGATATTGAAAGGGTTGCCAGAAGATATAACGCAAAATACAGTCATATTTCTGATTTCAAACAGCTTGCGGATCTAACTGCCGGGTATATTGCCGAAGGAAAAGTGGTCGGATGGTTCCAGGGGCGGATGGAGTTTGGCCCGCGGGCTTTAGGCAACCGAAGTATACTTGGGGATGCCCGGAATCCTGACATGCAGAAAAGAATGAACCTGAAAATCAAATACCGCGAAGGGTTCAGGCCATTCGCACCGGCGGTGCCGGAAGAAGATATCGGTGAGTATTTCGACCTCGACAGGCCTTCCCCCTATATGTTGCTGGTAGTCCCGGTCCTGAATGAGAGGCGTAACCCAATTCCCGAAGGGTATCATAATATGGAATTGTTCGAGCGGTTGTATCATCCCCGCTCCGATGTGCCGGCCATCACGCATATCGATTTTTCCGCCCGGTTGCAGAGCGTTAACCGCGATATAAATCCCAGGTTCTGGAAGCTGATCCATGCATTCAAAAAGCTTACCGGATACAGCGTGCTGATCAATACCAGTTTTAACGTCAGGGGGGAGCCGATCGTATGCTCTCCTGAAGAGGCTTTCCGCTGTTTTATGCGGACGGAAATGGATTATCTTGTGATGGGGGATTATTTATTCGATAAAAACCAGCAGCAAAGTCTCCAAAACGATGCCGCATGGAAAGAAACCTTTAATTTGGATTGAGCCCGATCAACGGAGCTACTGAAAATATATCAGAATCTTGTCATTATGACCATGAAAATATTGAATGCTAAGAAAATGCGATACCGGGTTTACATGCTCGGTGTCATTGTCCTGATCCTCGTTGTTTTTAACCTGATCTTCACCTTCCAGATCCATAAAAAGCTGGTGCGGGTGGTGTCAAACCCTGGCCGCTGGCCTGTGGGCTCCTATATTTACGACAGGACGATCGGTTTTGATTTTGCTACGAATATTTCCGGGCACATCGGCGATGGCAGTTTCTATGTAAAAAGCCATCAGCTGGGTTACCGGATCGGCGAGCATACGGATGCCACATCATATCAGCCGGGCGGCCTGTTGTCACTGGGCTGTTCCTTTACTTACGGCGACGAGGTGGATGCAGGTCAAACCTTCACCCAGCTGGCAGCAGATGGTCTGAATATTCCGGCATACAATTACGGGATCTGCTCATTTTCATACATCCACGCTTTGTTGAAAGCCAGGCAACTGAAGGAGCAAGGGGTGCTCGATAAATTGCAGCCGGAATACGTCGTTCTGGGATGCTGGAACGGACTGCCGGCCCGGTCCAGGTCACCTTTTCCCCCGCTGGCCTCGGATAATCTTCCGTTGCCTTCGGCTTACCTAGCCCGCGATGGCCAGGATTTAGTCATAAAATACCCGATGAAGCTTCAGCATGTTTTTGAAATGGTGGAGCTATACCGTGAAGAGGGAACCGCGATGAGCCTGAGGAAGTTATCAAAATTATTTTTTGCAGCACCTCGCTATGTTTATCTCTATATAAGGAATAACCGAATGGCCCAGGAAATGAAGATGCGCAGTCCACAGCAGGAAGTATCCGATTTCCAGGTTTATGATTTCTACTTTTCGGGCATTGAAGAGGTTTTCTCACCCTATGGGGTCCGTGTTCTTGTTCTGTACATGCCCAACAGTTTCGATGAGCCACTCGCCAGGGCGTTGAAAGAGGCTGTAGCCAGGCACCCCGGCATAACACTGGTAGACGGGCTTCAAGCCATTCATGCTCACGGGGTTTCGGGCCATGACTATGTGAGAAAACATCCCCAGCCCGCGGCGCATCAGGCTTATGCATTGGAGATCATAGAATTCGCCCAATCTACGGCAGCTCTTCCCCTTTCGCAGCAATAAAGATACTGTACCACTGTTCCAGGCTCATGCCGATGTCAAGGGCTTCGGCGGCATGTCTCACCCGCTCGATCTTTCCCGAACCTATGACCGGGATGAAACCGGCGGGATGTTTCAGCAGCCAGGCATAAATGACTTTGTCAACCGGAAAAACGTTCAATTCATCCGCTATCTCTTTCAAGACGCGGAGAACCCGTTTGCCTTTCCGGTCTGCCGGGTTCAGCAGCTTCCCGCCTGCCATGGGCGACCAGGCCATGGGTTTGATCTCTTCTTTCAGGAAAAAATCGACGTTGCCGTTTTCAAAGTGTTCCAGGCAATAGGGGGAAATCTCCACCTGGTTGGTTACAAGTTTCTCACTGGTATTTGCTTGCAGCATCTCAAACTGGTCCGGGGTGAAGTTTGAAACGCCGAAATGCAGGACCTTTCCCTGCTTTTTCAGATCGGCGAAGGCCCTGGCCGCCTCCGGGGGATCAAAGAAAGGCGCGGGGCGGTGCAAAAGCAGCAGATCGATGCGGTCGGTCCTGAAATTTTTAAGGGAATTTTCAACGGATGTTACGATATGATCATAGCTGTAGTCGTAGATCTTGACCTTCCGGCCTGGAAATTTGTCAGACACCAGCTTGATGCCGCATTTGGTGATGAGCTGTATCTTGTCGCGAAGCCCTTTCTTCAGCGCCAGGACATCCCCAAGCATAGTTTCGCAGGTGTAATTCCCGTAAATATCGGCATGATCGAATGAGGTCACGCCCAGCCCGATCAGGTCTTCCAGAAACCTGAGCAATTCCCGGTCTGTCATGTTCCAGCCGGCCATTCTCATTTGCCCGTGGACGATCCGGGACAGGCTGCAATTTTCTGTGAGGTTTGATTTTTTCATTGTTGCTATTTTAATACCTCCTCCCGGGGGTGGGGTCATTGTTACTCCCAAACCATAAAAATAACCTAAGATTTGCAATTCTTTCGGGTATATCTTACTTTTAAGCCCTGAAACCAAACCAATTTACCATGCATAATAGTGCAAAAACCCAAAAATTGAAAGGGGTATAGGCTCAATGGGCAACGCCCATTCGGTCCGGTGCGTAATGGATTGAAATATTATGAAAACCGAATTATTACTAAATATAAAACCAGATTTATGAAGACGACAACGCTAAGCATTTTACTGACAGTGACATTTTGTTTTACAATCAGTATCTTACAGGCCCAGGTTGCCATTAACACCGACGGGAGCGCCGCGCACCCTTCCGCCATGCTCGATGTGAAATCGACTGCCAAAGGCCTTTTGATACCACGGATGACTACTTCCCAGCGCATTACCCTGGGGACTACCGCCTCTGCCGGCCTGCTTGTGTTTGATACGGACCTGGGAAAAGTCTTCTACCATAACGGATCAGCCTGGCAGCAGGGAGATGCAGGCAGTTTGTGGCAGTCGTCGGGGTTCTACGTATATCTGAATGATCCCGGCAATTATGTCGGGATCGGTACCAATACCCCGGAGCGTAACCTTCATGTCCATGGAGAGTGGGAGACCATGCGCCTGAGCACCACTGCCAGCGGCCCTACCCTGGAATTCGTGGGCTCAGCCACCACCGACTGGGGTCTTTCTGCATGGGATGGCGGGTTCTACATCATTTCCAGCAACAATGACTTTGAGGGCCGGACCAATCAATATTACATGAGTACGACCACGTTCATGCCCTGGGTCAATAATTCCAAAACCCTGGGCTTTTCCACGGTCAGGTGGAGTAATGTATATTCCGTCGATGCCAATCTCACGGGGCTTTTAAATGGGAACAACACGATCCTGCAGGGCTACCTCGGTGTCGGCACTCCTGTGCCGGCCAGGAAATTCGAAGTCTATGGTCCTTTCCGGAGCGCCCGGATCAGCTCCATGGACCAGGGGTATTCCCTTGAATTCGTGAGCGCCGTCAACCCGGACTGGAATATAGCCAACCTGGATTGGTGATTTGCATTTAAGCACTTCCACCGATACTTTCAATACGAATACCGGTGAGTTTATCTTCACGCCGTCCGAATTCCGGCCTTTCATCAATAACACAAAAAGCCTCGGCAATCCATATGTAAGCTGGAATCAACTGTACGCATCCGAAGGATTTTTTTTGACTAAGGCCGGCATCGGTACTGATAATCCTGCCAGGACGCTGGAAGTTAAGGGGCCTCACCGGACCGCCCGGCTCACCTCCACAGATCAGGGCTCAGCTCTCGAATTTGTGAGCGCCAGCAGCCCCAGCTGGGCTATCTCGCACTGGTCAGGTACGTTACGGTTGATCAGCTCCACCGACAATTTTTCCAATTCCACAGACCGATACATGTTTACCGTGAGTGAATTCCGGCCTTTCAGCAACAATGCCCTGAACCTGGGCACAACCGCTGTTCAATGGAAGAAACTCTATGCCATCGATGGTTATTACACCGGGCAGGTTGGCGTGGTTACACAGTCACCGCTGGGAAAGTTTCACGTGCATGATGCTGTTAATACTAATGCCATCATGTATATTACGCCAAAGTCGTCCACTGACAATGACAGCGCGACAATCTTTCTGGGTGAGGACCGGTGGGGAGATTTTGGAATGTATTGGCTTTATGACGGAGTAGGTGATGAAATCGAGCTTTGGGGAAAGTTTGCCACCGCAAGGTATGGTCCCCATTTGCGGATAAAAAGGGATAACGGAGATGTTGCGGTTGGGAACTTCTTTGCCAGCGGTTACAAGCTTTCGGTGGCCGGGAAGGTGATCTGTACCGAGGTCCGCGTGGAAGGGGTCGGGAATTGGCCCGATTATGTATTTGCCGGCGATTACAAACTGATGAGCCTGCAGGAGGTTGAGCAGTGGGTCAGGCAACACCACCACCTGCCGGGCATTCCTTCCTCCGCTGAGGTTGAAGCCGGCGGATTTGAACTCGGGGATATGCAAAGAAGGCTGCTGGAAAAAGTGGAGGAGCTGACGCTGTATGCCATTGAACAGGATAAAAAGATAGACAGGCTTGAGAAAAAGCTGGCGGACCTGGAAAACAATAACCGCAAGATAAAAAGGGCAGGGAGGTAAAATGAAAAATATCAGGATTTTTATCGTGCTTATTTTTAGCACTATTGCTTTCAATTTAACCCAGGGCCAGCAGAGCCGCTGGGATGCCTGGCTGAACCCGGGAACGGACGATTTTTCCACCATCAGGCAGAATGCGCAGCATTCGTTCGCGGATGTTGATAAAAAGCAAAGGGGTACCGGTTATAAGCAATATAAACGCTGGGAATATATGCAGCAGCACCGGCCTGACCTGGGGACTGGGAAACAATGTTAGGGCTTTTAAGATATTGATGCATCCCTCGAATCCGGCTATATTGTTTGTGGCGTCAAATGGAGGGCTCCTTAAAACAGCCAATGCCGGCGAATCATGGGCACTGGTCCAATATACGGCAGGGCATCATTTTCATGATGTTGAGTTCAAACCTGGTGATCCGACGATCATGTATGCATGCGCCAGCACCAAATTCTTCCGCTCCACCGATACGGGAGATACCTGGACGGAGATCGTATCAGGTGTTCCGACAAACGCCAATAGAATGGCTATAGGCATTTCTCCGAATAACGGTTCATATGTTTATTTGTTTGCCGGCCCGTGCTATGCAACCAGTACTTATGTCGGAACTTACAGGTCGACCAACAGCGGGGTCAGTTTTTCCGTCAGGTCTACCTCACCGAATATCCTGGGATACAGTTCTACCGGAAATGATGATAAAGATCAGAGTCATTATGACCATGCCCTTGTCGTTTCATTGACAGATGCTGAAAGAATCATGACCGGTGGGATCAATTGCTGGAGCTCAAACAATGGCGGCACAAGCTGGCTCCTGAAATCCATGTGGAACCATCCCCCGGGCTCTACCTACACCCATGCCGATATCCATGCCCTGGAGATCAACCCGCTCAATAACAATCTCTATTGCGGCAGCGATGGAGGCATCTTCCGCTCGACCGATTTTGGAAATAACTGGACGGATCTGTCTGCCGGGCTGTCCATCACGCAAATTTACCGCATTGCAGGTTACCAGCCTGATGTCAATTTTTTGACAATGGGAACCCAGGATAATGGTTCAAACAAATGGACGGGAGGTTCGGATATCTTTCACATGCTTGGCGCAGATGGCATGGATTGCATGATCGACTACAGCAGTGGTTTAACCCTGTACAATTCTTGCCAGGATGGGGAATTGTATAAATGTACGACGGGGGGGCATATGGGTGGCAAAACATTCAACCGTCCGGTTCGACAGGGCCCTGGATCACACCTCTTATTATGCACCCGACAAACCCATCTACTATTTATGGCGGTTATTATGATATTTACAAAAGTTATGATGGTGGATCCAATTGGATGAACCTGGGATATGACGGATCTGGCGCCATGGCCATCGGTGTCAACTGGCCGGACCGGGTTTATGCGTCAGAAGTGGATTCAAATATCATTCGTATGTCAACCGATGGAGGATATAATTTTACAATAGTCACAAGTAACCTTCCCATTGGCATTATTTCTTCTATCGCTGTGAACCCTGACAATTCCTCTGAAGTCTATGTGACCTATAAGGCCGGCTCTTATGTTGTCCTTGGCCTGGGGTTCCATGCCAGGGAAGATAATAAATTCAAGGCGATTCTCGGCCCCTGCTCAGGAACAGATTTCCTGGAATCACAGGACCGTATCATCCGGCTGACGGGAACCTATACCGGGAAACGGATTGAGTGAACTTCCTTTTATAATTATTTCATTACCAAATGAGAAGATGATTTTTTGCAGTTTGGCTTAAAATAATTTTGTTTCAATAATTGTATTAAATTGCGCCACTTTTCTTACCTAAAAAACTACTTATGAAAAAAAGTTTATTCTTTTTCCTGGCGTTGAACCTGTATGCTTTTGCGGCGTTCAGCGGAGGCTACCAGGTGCGGTTGCAGGGACAGAAGCAGACCGGCGCCGGGCTTATCGGAACGCCCTTTGCCCCGGATGCCAGCTCCATGTTCTATAACCCCGGAGGACTTGCCCTCGTGGAGGGAAAATTCAGCCTGTCGGCCGGCGTAAGCGGTATCATGAGCCATTCGGTGTTCCAGAAAGAGGGCACCAACTACCAGGCCAATACCGACAACCCGCTCAGCACACCATTTTATCTATACTTCTCCGGAAAGATCAAAGACATGATCGCTGTGGGAATCGGCGTCTACACCCCGTTCGGAAGCTCCGTGCAATGGGACGAAGACTGGGCGGGCCGCTACCTGATCCGCGATATTTCCCTCAGCGCCATCTGCATCCAGCCGACCGTGGCTTACCAGTACAAAGAGAAATTCGGCATCGGCGCCGGGTTTGTCTATGCCATCGGCAACGTGAAGCTGAACAAGGCGCTGCCGTATAGCGATGAGTCAAGTGTCAGCCTGGAAGGTGACGCTTCAAATGTTGGCTTTAACGCCGGGATTTTTTATAAGCCGGTTGAAAAACTGAGCATCGGGGTGAGCTACCGCTCTAAGATCATGATGGAACTGAAAGAAGGGGATGCCACTTTCAACGTGCCCCCCGCCCTCTCAACCTCCGTACCCGAAAACAATAAGTTCAGCGCCGACCTGCCGCTACCGGCAAACCTCGATTTCGGGCTCTCATACCAGTTGACCGAAAAACTCCTCCTGGCCGCCGAAGTGAACTGGGTCATGTGGAGCGCTTATGAGACGCTGGATTTTGAATTCGAGGAAAGCGGGGAGCTGCTGAATTCGCAAAACCCCAGGCTGTACAAGGATAGCTGGATCACACGCCTTGGCGGGGAATACAAGCTGAACGATATCTTTACTTTCCGCGCCGGGATCTATTACGATCCTTCCCCGGCCAATGAAAAATATTTTACCCCGGAAACGGTCAGCCTGAACAATATCGCTTATACGCTCGGTGTATCCATCACCCCGGTTAAAGGACTGGATATCGACATTTCCTACCTGGAGATCCATGGCCTCGAGGCGGAAAAGACCTATGAGCCCGACAATTTCTCCGGCACTTACAAGAATGCCGCGTTCATTCCCGGGATCGGCCTGCACTATCGTTTTTAATCCTGAAAAACTGCTAAATTTATGAAAACAAGATATATCTTTTTTATCATTCTCCTGGCCATGCTTGCGGCCTGCAAGCCGGCCATCGATGAATTCACCCCCTCGAAGGGGGAGGCCGATTTCAGCCGTTACATCGCGGTAGGGGATTTCTGGACATCGGGTTTTGCCGATGGGGCCCTGTATAAATCGGGACAGGAAAACTCCTTCCCGGCCATCCTTGGCCGGCAGTTCACCCATGTCCAGGGCGGTGACTTCAAACAACCGCTCATGGTTGACGACTACGGCGTGGGGATATCTACCGGAGTCCCGATGCCGAAACTGGAGCTGGGTTTTGGTCCCGATTGCAGAGGCGTGGTGGGATTGCTGCCCGGCTTTGCCGACGTCCCGGTCAATCCGGCCAACTTCGCGTCCGTCGCTGCCGGAGGGCCATACCATAATATCGGGATGCCCGGGCTGAAAAGCATCTATATGGGCGTTGCCGGATTTGCCACATTTAACCCTTACTATGGCAGGTTTGCCTCAGCCCCGATGAATAAAGTGATCGAAGAAATTCCGCCGGTCAATGCCACTTTCTTCACCCTCTGGCTGGGGTTGTTTGATGTGCTGTACTATGCCATGCAGGGCGGTACGGGCGATGTGATCACTCCTGTAGCGCAATATTCTGCTGCCATGCAGGCCACCCTGGATGTGCTCACCGCCAACGGCGCTGCGGGCGCCATGGCCAACATCCCCGATGTCACCGATGCGGCTTACTTCCGCACGATACCGTACAATGCGCTGGCTTTGCCCGACCAGGCCACAGCCGACATGCTCAATTATGCCTATACGCCGCTGAACCAGATCATCAAAGGGGCCGGGTCAACCGATACTCTGTCATTTCAACCGGGGTCCAACCCGCTGGTGATTTTCGATGAAGACCTGCCCTGGGGGATCCGGCAGATGAAAAGCGATGAACTCGTGCTTCTCTCGCTCCCGCAGGACTCGCTGAAATGCGGCGGCTGGGGCAGCCAGAAACCGGTCGCCTCGGTATATATCCTGAAAAAACCGGAGATCAACGCGATCAGGGAAGCCATCGACGGCTATAATAACGCCCTGGCAGAGATGGTGCAGAATAAAGACATCGCTCTTGTGGACATGCATAGCGTCATGAAAACGGTCTGTAATGAAGGATTGGTTTTTGAAGGTGTAAGCATCGACCCCCGATTCGTCCAGGGGAATTTCTATTCACTCGACGGCCTGAACCCCACGCCCAGGGGCAGCGCCGTGGTGGCCTATTACTTCATCGACGCGATCAACCGGAAATTCAACGCCAGTATCCCGCAGGTGACCGTCAGCGATTTCCCGGGTGTGATGCTGCCGTGACAGCCGCTTTCTGCAGTTGACCGAAGTTTCGATACCACAGAACGATGGGTCGATAGAATGCTCGGATCATTTGCATTATGATCTTCTTCTTATCATAAAAAATGTCCAGGCTAAGATCAGCAGGCCGCTGAGCAGGATATTCAAATACCACAATCCACTGAGCAGCTGTGATTCCTGTTCAGGTGTCAAAATATAAGCATCCGCATAATTGCCGGAGGTGACACCCAGTGGACATCCCAGGAGCTGAATCTGGGCAGGCCCATTCATTCCCGGACCGGCATGGTGAGAATAAGCAGCCGTTGTAATTAACAATAGTTTAACATATTTCGTTCAGGTTCAATATTATAATTACAGTAAATGGTTAATAAATCCGGATACGGCAAAAAAAATAATGAAAAGTGCTAATTATTTCGTATATTGTAGGCATCATAATTAATCATTATCAATTCAAAAATTTAACGCTATGCCAGTATTAAAAGTTATCGAAGTACTTGCTTCTTCTGAGAAAGGCTGGGAAGATGCAACCAGTGTAGCCGTGAAGATGGCTGCAAAAACTGTGAAAGCGATCCGTTCTGTTTATGTTCAGGACATGAGCGCAGTTGTGAAAAATGACGATATCACTGAATTTCGTGTGACGGTCAGAATTACTTTCGAAGTCAAAAACTAATCTTACCACACCGGCAGGAAAGGCCAGCCACCACACATTTTTATCAGCCGCCGGGTTTTAACTTACCTGATCCTGGTTTTTCCATGACCAACGGTATCCTGACGGTGACCGGCGTCGTTTCTGACAGATCCACGGCAGATGCTGTCGCAGCGACCCTGAAGAAAATATCCGGGGTAAAGGAAGTCAGAAACTACATGGAAGTGGAAGATCTTTCTTCTAAAAATATCAGGATGAAAGTTGTGACCCGGAGCTCGAATTTAAATATCCGCAAAGGACCCGGTACCCAATTTGAGATTATCGGAAAGGCGGCTCATCATTCGCATGTTCAACTGATCAAAAAGATGTACAACGGATGGTATTTTATCAGATCAGCGGATGGTATCGAAGGATTCTGTTCAACGGATTACCTAACGGAGGTCTGACCGGTTGCATGAAAGTTGGTTGCTGGATTTTTACTGGCATCAAGGCTCTTTCACAGCGTTAAATCGCTACGTCGTAACATCGCTACGTCGTAAAATCGCTGCGTCGTTACATCATTTTTATTTCATACGGTTTATCTTTGTACTGAAATTAACCTGAAATGCTATGAGAATTAAAAAAGTTTGGATAGAAAAGGGCTGCACCGCATTAAGTATCCTGGCAGCGATTGTGTTTACGGGATTAAGCGGAGCATTATATGCTCATTGTGATTCATACGACGGACCGGTCATTAGGGACGCACTTAAAGCACTTGAAACCCATAATGTCAGCCTGGTCTTAAAATGGGTTGACCAGAAGGACGAGCCGGAAATCGTTGATTTGTTCAATAAAACCTACGCTCTGAAAAGCAGTGATCAGGAGATTTATACAATTGTCGAAAAGCATTTTCTGGAGACATTGGTCAGGCTTCATCGCGCCAGCGAAGGTGAACCATATACAGGATTAAAACCTGCAGGCAGTACTGAACCAATAATCAAAATGTCTGATAAGGCACTGGAAGATCATAATATTGATGATCTGTTAAGAAAACTTAATGATCATTTAAATTCAGTAATTCGGGATAAATATGAGAAGGTGATCTTTTTATCCAAAACAAAGGATGAAACAGTTGAAAAAGGTCGGGAATATGTTGAGGCGTATGTAGATTATACCCATACACTGGAGGCAATACACGGGATCATTGAAAATGGGGCACTTCATCATGCTCATTGAGAATCCCATTAACAATTTGGGTCATGAAAAAAAAAGTCACAAATAATGTCTATTGGGTAGGTAAGTCAGACTGGGAACTAAGGCAATTTCACGGATACGAGTATTCGACCGGCAAAGGATCAACTTACAACTCCTATTTGATCACCGAAGAAAAAAATGTGCTTATAGATACAGTCTTTAAGCCATTTTCCGGGCAATTTATCGAAAACTTGTCACAAGAGATCGAACTCTCCAAAATTGATTACATTGTTTGTAATCATGCGGAACCAGACCACAGCGGGGCGTTACCGGACTTAATGGAACTGATCCCTGAAACCCCGATATATTGCACAAAAAACTGCATTAAATCGCTGCAGGGGCATTATCATAAAAACTGGAATTTCAAGATCGTTCAAACCGGTGACAGGCTTTCTCTTGGAAATGGCAGGGAATTGGTCTTTATCCAGGCTCCCATGCTTCATTGGCCTGATAGTATGTTTTGTTACCTCACCACCGATAATATTCTTTTCAGCAATGATGCTTTTGGCCAGCATTATTGTGCAGAACCGCTTTTTAACGATATGGTCGATCAGCATGAACTGTATGCCGAGGCCATTAAGTATTATGCCAATATTCTGGCACCTTTCAGCAAATTGGTGACGAAAAAGATCGAAGAAATTCTGAGCTTAAATTTGCTGGTCGATCTGATTTGTCCCAGCCATGGGATCATCTGGCGCGACGACCCGTTACAGATTGTCAGGAAATATGCTGAATGGGCTGATCATTACCGGCAAAACCAGGTGACGGTTATTTACGACACAATGTATAACGGCACCCGATCTATGGCCGAAAGTATTGCTGATGGTTTGATCCAGGCCGATAAAGAAATGACGGTCAAACTTTATAATGCAGCAAAGAATGACAAGAATGATATCATCACTGAAATCTTCAAATCAAAGGCTATTCTTATAGGCTGCCCGACAGTCAATAATGGTATCATGTTTTCCATTGCAGGGTTGCTGGAAATGCTGAAGGGATTGAAGTTTCAGGGCAAAAAAGCCGCAGCCTTCGGCTGTTATGGATGGCATGATTCATCCACAAAGATCCTCGGGGATCTATTGAAAGAATCTGGTTTCGAGATAGTGTCCGAACCCCTGAGCACCATCTGGGAACCTGATGGTAAACTATTAGCCAGGTGTGTTGAATATGGGAAGCGGTTTGTGGCAGAATTGAATTAGGATCAGAATGCTGATACCCGCCGTTAAATATCTAAGAATGTGTGAATGTTACAAATCTTTTTGGGGATTGTGCAACATTTTCTGATAATAAGTGAAAGACCTTTGTATATTGAAGATCTGGTTGAAGGCAGTGCATCGTTGGTCAGCAATCTTAAAATAAGTATCCTTAAAATTTAAAACTTAATATTATGATGGATGGAATAAATCACAGCTGGGGAATGGGATTTGGCTGGGGTTGGATTATCGGCCTTGTCGCTCTTGTTGTCATTATTTGGCTGGTAGTAAAAGTTGTAAATCGGAACAACAATCCAAAGTAACCTCATTGGATTGATTTTGCCTGACTCAAGACGAAAGGTAAAAATGAAAAATAGACTCGAACTTCAGCCAACACACTTTTCAGGCGAAATCCCGATCAGGCGAACAGGCGATCTTCCATGGCATATTCAATGTCAGATCGAATATCGGCTGATCGTTCTTTCGCCCGATGAAATTATTCCTGCCGGAAGCCGATCTTTTTCCGGTTGGCCTGGTCATCCTGATGGTGTTTAGCTTGCTCAAGCTGTTTGAGATATTCAAAGATCAGCAATATATTTTCATCGTGCCCCAATAGTTTATGCTCTATTCTTTCCAGTTTTAGTAGAATGTCTTTATGAGTGAGCAACATTTCACGGACTTTGACAAATATTTCTATTATCCTGATGCTCATTTTCATTGCCCTTGCACTTTTCAATACATTAGCAAGCATTAAAACGCCATGTTCGGTAAATACGTAAGGTAAATGACCGCCAAGATGTTGTCTGGAAGGTATCGCGTTTTGCGATACCATGAAATCTGTTTCTTCTTGTGTTAGCCGGAACATAAAGTTTTCAGTAAAACGTTCCATATTTCTTTTAACCTGCTGGCGTAAACGCAATGCTTTCACTTCATATAGTTCAGCTAAATCCTTGTCAATCATTACTTTCTTCCCTCGAACCAGGTAAATTTTGCTAATGATCACTTCATCAGGCAGAATGAGTTGATTTCCGTTGTCTTCTATCATACCTTGTTCAAATTAAGTCAATAAAATAAGTGGTTTCAAGATAGGTATCACAAATTGTGATACCTTAACTGTTAATCGGGATTTTTTCAAAAAATACCCGGTCAGTATACAGATATATTTTTCAAGTATCTAAATTTCCGCCCGGACTACAAACACAAGACTTAGTATCAGGAGAGGACATTAAAATTCCTGGACATTTCCAAAAATGAAAAACCCCAAGTATCTAAAAATATTTTGAAGGCAGAAAAAATGAGCTAATCCTTGTCTATCAAGGCTTACGAAAGGGTAAAAAAGAAAGATCCCGGCTAAAAACCGGGATCAGTCGACTTCGGCTCCCCGTCCTTCGCTATTATCTAAATTTTTTGATTAGAACCAGTAATCTAAGACCTGGTAAAAGTCAATAAAGGGAGGATATTTCCTTGATCAGCAGCGTGAATAGCATCTATGTACTGCTTTCTAGCATCTCCTTGCCTGACAAGGTTTGAGCTTCCCCAGGAAAATACTGGCAAATTGAAGATATGGCTGATAATGACATCGGCGATTAGTCTTGAATGTCTGCCATTCCCATTTGGAAAACAATGGATACTGACAATCCTGTGGCTGAACCTCACTGCAATTTCGTCTTCAGAATATGTTTCATGCTTAATCCAGAATTTGCAATCATCCAATAATTGTTTCAAAGAAACGGAGATGTATTGCCAGTCAACTCCAATATTTTTATTGGTTGTTCTGAATTTTCCTGCCCATTTCCAGACATCTTCATACATCCTAAAGTGCAATTCTTTGACGAATTGTTCTGTAAGGATAAAATCCTGGTTGAATTTCCTTCTCATGGTCCACTCAACAGATTTTTCAATGTTCAACTGCTCAAATTCATCGAGTTCTTCACGAGTGGTGATAGAAGGTATCCGGAGCCCCTGTTTTTCATCCTCATCAATCGGAGTCTGGCCTTCGATGTAATTAAGTACTAATCCCATAAATATTTTGGCATTTTATCAATGATCTCACTTGCTTTCATTTCGATCGCTTTTTTCAGCCTTTCTTCTTTGTTTTCCTGGTCTTCAAGTTTCATGGACTGGGAGGTTCGGGCAACGATTTCACTGGCTAACTCGTAGGCCCTGTTCCCTATCATCTCCTCAATGCTTCCATGCATCGGGATAAAACCATATACCAATTTCAGGTTCAATGCCAGACCGGCTTCTTTCAATGATTTAATCGTCAATGATCCATTGGCCTCCCGATTCTCGATCTCTTTAACACTCTGGGGAGAAATATTAAGCCGGTTACCAAGTTGTCTTAACGACATTTTCATAGCTGCCCTGACAGTATTTATCCATCCTTTCGAAGGGATGACAATGGTTTCCAGGTTCCTGAACGGCTGAAGTTTTCTGTCGGCCTGTTCAATTAACAGTCTTTGATTTGATGTTTTCATAAGGTAATAGCCTTAAATTCAAAATGCAAATATAAGGATATAACCTGAAATAAACAAATATATTTTAAGGTAATATGCTGAAAAAATATCTTCCACTTTTTCGTATTTGGTTCAGAAGCAATTGGTATATGGAGCAGGCGGATGCACCCGGCCGGATATGAAAAATTCCAAAACACAAATTCCAAAAATGGCACCAACGGGTAAACCCATTGGTTCCGAATATGTTACAAAAGTTGGAACCGACGGGTTCACCCGTCGGAGTACCAAAAAGACAGGCGATCAGGCGAAATGAACAGGCGAAATCCCGATCAGGCGAACAGGCGATCTTCCATGGCATATTCAATGTCAGATCGAATATCGGCTGATCGTTCTTTCGCCCGATGAAATTATTCCTGCCTGAATTCAATCCGTTTCCGGTTTGCCTGGTCGTCCTGCTGTTGCCGGGTTTGTTCAAGCTGGCGGAGATATTCGAAGATTACAATGATATTATCATCATGACCTACAACTTTTTGCTCCAGCTTTTCAAGTTTCAGTAAGATGTCATTATGTGTAAGCAACATTTCCCGGATTTTGAGAAATACTTCTATAATCCGGATGCTCATTTTAATTGCTCTCTCACTTTTCAAGACATTTGCAAGCATTAATACCCCATGTTCGGTAAAAACTAAGGGTAAATGCCCGCCAAGATATTGCCTGGAAGGTATCGCATTTTGCGATACCATAAAATCTGTTTCTTCTTCCGTCAGTCTGAACATAAAGTTTTCAGGAAAACGATCTGAATTCCTTTTTACCTGCTCACGCAACCGAATGGCTTTTACTCCATATAACTCTGCCAGGTCTTTATCCAGCATCACTTTCACTCCCCGGATAAGGTAAATTTTGCTCATGATCACCTCTTGCGGGATCAACATTTCATTTTTGTCATTCATAAGAATCTTTTTCCTGTTTATCCGCTTTTTCCCGAAATATACCCGGTGGGACATAAAGATTCCAAAAAACAAATTCCGAATTCCAAAATCACATCCCGAAGGGATTTTTGACAGTAGCCCGAGGCTGTATCAGAAGTCGTTTTTACATTGTTGTATGCCGTTTATTATTCTTGCACCAACGGGTAAACCCGTTGGCTCCGAAAATGTTGCAAAAATTGGAACCGACGGGTTTACCCGTCGGAGCACCAAAAAGACAGGCGAACAGGCGAAATGAACAGGCGAAATCCCGATCAGGCGAACAGTCGATATTCGATTTGATTTGGCACAGGCAATGTAATATCGTCCGATCGGCTGATCGTTCTTTCGCCCGATGAAAAAAGCCCTGCAGCCCCCACCCGACCTCACAAGTCGGGGGAGGAGAATATGAAGAAGACATACATTCATTGGTGATTATTGAGGCTGTATCAGAAGTCGTTTTCACATTGTTGTATGCCGTTTATTATTCTTGCACCAACGGGTAAACCCGTTGGCTCCGAAAATGTTGCAAAAATTGGAACCGACGGGTTTACCCGTCGGAGCACCAAAAAGACAGGCGAACAGGCGAAA
>JAHYJL010000035.1 GCA_019429045.1 Bacteroidales bacterium | reverse complement strand
TATACAGCAGGGACAAAAGGCGTGCAAAGAGGCTATGTGCTGAAAGAACCGAGAACACAGGCTGAGTTCGACCGTATAAAAGGGAAGCTGAATGGCGCCTGGGTGCTCATTCTTGGAGAGAATAACGGTTTCCCGGTTAATATTTCCGCCAGGGCCGACAGTATGCGGGATTCTATCAAGGTGGCGAACGCAAAGACCGCGGAGGAAAACAACAGGATCCGGCGCGAAAACCGCGAAAACCGTGAGAAGGGGCTGCCGGAAAAAGAACTTCTTCCGATGAACGAGGAACCTGCCCTGTTCTATAAGGAAATGCGTGAGGCCGGCATCCTTGGCATCATCCAGTCGTCGAAAGTACCCATCCAGGCGATGTACGACCGGAAGAACCTCATGGGCATGACCTTTGAAAATCTGCCAACGGTCCCCGATATCAAGCTGAGCGAGCATCAATATCAAATCATAAAGCAGATGGTGGAGGAACGGCGCTATTTCCTCCTCGAATTCGATATCCGCAACCATTTCCGGCCCGGGCCCATCCCTTACCACAATGTGATCGGCGTCATACCCGGCACCGAGTATCCCGACGAATATGTCATCGTGGGTGGTCACCTCGACTCGTACGATGTAGCCACCGGCAGCGTGGACAACGGGTCCGGCGCGACTCCGTCGATGGAGGCGGCCCGCCTGATCATGGCAGCGGGCGGTAAGCCCAGGCGGACTATCCTGGTAACCCTGTGGACGGGTGAGGAATTCGGCCTGTTGGGCTCCCAGAGCTGGGTGGACCGGAATCCCGATAAGCTGGACAGGATCAGCAACATGTTCAACCGCGACGGAGGGCCGACGGTGATCAGCGGGATCCATGTGCCTGCCGCCATGCGCGATGATTTTGAAAAGATCTGCGCCCCTCTGAACGATATCAACCCGGAATTTCCGTTTAAAATTGAAGAGCGGCAGCCCTCCACAATGCCCGAAAGGGCCTGGGGGACCGACAGCGGCCCGTTCGCCGTGGCCGGGGTCCCCACACTGCACTTCAACACCGCCGACAGCAAAGGATATAATTTTAACTACAGGGAGATCTGGCATACCGAACGGGATACCTACGACAAGAGTATCCCTGAATACCAGGAGCACACTGCTATTGTCACCGCCATTGTGGTATATGGGGTTGCCAACCTGGATCATTTACTGAGCAGGGAAGGGTATTGGGTTGAGCCGTAAGGGGAAGAGGGGAAGAGGGGAAGAATAATTATGATTAATAAGCCGGAATCTATAAAGGGACTCAAAGAAGAGTTAAGGCAACGCTCAGCGGGCGAACTGGTCGAGCTATGTCTTCGTTTATCGCGGTTCAAGAAAGAAAACAAAGAACTGTTGACCTACCTGCTGTTTGATTCAACTGATGAGCCAGGCTACATTAAAAGTGTTAAATCTGATATGGACGAACAGTTTGAGCAGATCAACACGACATCTTCATATTTTATAAAAAAGAGTATACGGAAAATCCTGAAAAACACCAGGAAACATATCCGCTATTCAGGGAAAAAAGAAACCGAGGTTGAGCTGCTGATCTATTTCTGCTTCAAAATGAAGAATTTCAGGCCGCCGTTACAGAACAATACATCAATGAATAACCTGCACTCCCGTTTAATGGAATCCGTTAAAAAATCCATTCTCACCCTTCACGAAGATTTGCAGTATGATTACGGGAAGGCGATAGAGGGGCTACTTTAAAATGTTGATAGTATTCTTGCCTTCATAAACAGATATAAAATAGCAGCCAAATCGGTTTTCCGCTTCGGTAAGCTATCGGCACACTGTATTGCCCTGTCGTCGGGGCGCTATTTTTCAATGACGCGATGCAATCGCGCGCTATCCGGGTTAACCATTAATCGTTGCCGTATCCACTGCCTGTAAGAAATGGGCCAGTTTGCTGTTTTTTATTGTCCAGACATGAGTTGCATTGGCTTTAAAGGCGTGGCCTGTAGCCTTATTCGTTCCCTGGTAATAGCCGACCATGACCACTTTATCATCTGACCCGAAAATTTCATTGACGGCAATATTAAAACCATCAAAGAAAACCGGCAGGTTCATAAAAACCTGGGTAACTACCGCTTCGTGCCCGATGTAATGGCCATTGCCTTTCACAAAGGGCATTCCCTTGCATTCGTGCCATTCTATTGCGGGATCAAAGAGATCCAATACGCCAGGGACATTTCCGGTGGCAAAATTGGAATACGCTTGTTTTACTAAATCGACATTTGTCATAATGGTGTTTATATTTTGAGCAAAGATTATGTATATATTATCGTAAATAAATTATTTAACATTGCATTAACAATATAGATCGTTCGAAATCCCGAACAGGCCAAATGGGATGTGAAATATGCAAAGGATTTATTGCATGATAACTTTCAAAGTCCCCTGCTCCTCGCTCCGGCTTACCCTGATCAGATAAATTCCTGCCGGATTGGCAGAAAGATCAAATAAATATGAGTCTTGTCCCGCCAGTTCGACGCTTTCCAGCCTTTCTCCCATGATATTATAGATTTCCACCTGTATACCTGCGGAGTGATATTGTGCGCTGCGGCCGTGATCACGAATGGCAATGTTGTTTGCGGGTTTTCTTCCCAGACGCAACGCACACTGAGGCCGTATGATATTTACCAAATCGCCATTGAGGGATTCCGGAAGAATCGCCGTATAAACATTTCCGGCATCGAAACTGACTTCCAATGCAATGCTGTAGGAACTTTCCTGGCCGTTTAAGGTAAACGAAATATCAACAAACCCAAAATCACGACCAGGGAAAGTCTCCGCTTCCCCGGTTGCGCTGCGTTTCACGGGGACTGATCATTCTTTTTTTTTCATATGAAATATTTGTATATTTGTAGACTGCGGAGGTTTTTATATGAATAAAGGGGGAAATACAGGTCGCCGGGAGTTTTTGAAAACCCTGGGGGGAATGGCGCTCGGAGGCGTGGTGCTCCCGGCATCGGGGACGATACGGACTTTGTTCCCGAACGATATGCTGATGAATAGTACTGCAAATCAGGACGGGGGCAAAACCTGCCGCAGGACACCTATGTGAACATCATGTCGCAATACACCCCGATGTTCAGGGCGAACCGCTTTCCCGAAATATCACGGGCCATCACCCGCGGGGAATACGAGGCGGCGGTCAATGCCGCGCGCCAGGCAGGGCTGACCAATCTCAGGCTGCAGAGAAGTTGAGATTTGACAATCTTGGTGCTATTTGATCACTTTACAAATAGTCCGCAGTTTATTCTCATCAATGATCCGGTTGAGTTGCTCCGTTATACCGGAAAATGCGCCTTTTGTCCCGCAATCGCAAAGTTCCAGCAGCGGATCTTTGTCGATCAGCCATTCGTGTAGTTCTGTTATCGATGGCGCCCTTTCCAGCCTGGCATAATCCTCGTAAGTTAAACTGAGAAATGCGACATGTAATCCAATGCCCCTGTTGTCGAGCAAATAACCGTTATTCAAAACCGTTGGCAATGGATAACTGTCGCCAATCTTTAAATCCGAAGGATGCGGAAAAGAAACGATTTCGGATTTATCTTCCGATAATAGTACGGGAACCAAATGGTTGTAATCCGCTTTGGTTTTATACACCAATGCCTGCGGGCCGGGAATAAATTGCGGAGTGAAGTTAACAGTGTCATTTTTGCCGGTGTCTTGTGACACTTTATGATTTGTATGACATCCGCAAAGAGCCAATATCAAAATGAAAATGAGCGTTTTCATGGGCAAACGATGATTTTTTTAGTAACTGTATGATATTCCCCTTGTATCCTTACAAAATAAACTCCTGCGGAGAATCCTTCCAATGGCAATTCCAGGAATTTCTGATTCGGGAAATGAAGGCCTGCATACATCTGCTGCCCGTGAACATTTAATACCTGAACACTCCTCAGCGGTTCAAGGAATCCGCTTAAATCAACCGCGACAATGTCTTTCGCGGGGTTAGGAAAGACTTTTATGAGATCTGAATATGCAGGGTCATTGATCCCGGTACCGGCGGTCCTTGTGATGGACATGTCCAGCAGGTATGTTCCAATTTCACCGGTAAAATAAGGGGAAACGAAAAAGATAACGGTCCCGCCGCCAACGACGGAGATATTCCCCGGCATGATGTCGTCATAGGCGTCCGACCAGGTATTGCCATTCATCGAATAAGAAAAGAGGGCATCCAGGGAGTAAATATTCCCGTTTCCGCTGTTATACGAATCGTGCAACCGGGCATTAATCGAGTAATTGAATCCCGGCGCCAGCGTTATTTTGTAATAATCATAATCGGTTCCGGTGTGGCAATTTGAACCGACCGTATTGACAGATGCCGTATTTCCGGAAAATGATACCGGTAAATTGTAAGCCTGGGAAACCGAATTATTCACCTCATACATATCTGCCTGAAGCGATGCGGCTTTAACTGTTACAACAACGGGATTCTGATAATAATATGATCCCGATAATGTCCAGCTGCCGCTATTGGGTTTGTACAGGATGGCTAACAGATAAGTGCCGGGGTCAACATTTAAAGAAGAAGTGTTGAATGTCAAATATGGCGGCAGATAGGTATATCCCGGTGGCAAGCCGTTATTTTCAACGAGCGCACCGATTTCTGTAACCCAGGTGCCATCAAGCTCATAGAGGTCGGCAGTGTATGTTCCAAAGAAGGTGCTGCTGCCGTCGTTCCTGACGTTGACATTGACAGATATGGGTTGTCCCTGTATCAGGTCAGCCGGGTTTGGTGAGACAGTAATCGTCGAATTTAATTCGATATCGCTGTAATAATATACGGTCATTTCAACAAAATTGGTATAGTTTCCGTTATCCCCCACATAAATCCAGTTCTCGCCGGTGGGCCGGTAATAAATTCCCACGTAATATGAACCCGGCAACATCGTCAGCAAACCGGAATTTGAAAATGTAATTCCGTTGGTATAGATATAGTTTGCAGGCAACGACCATCCGTATTTTATTTCTACAAAATCGACGAAATTCCATTGCGCGTCAAAAATGGCTGCGCAATAATCACCATTAAAAGTGATGGTGCCGGCATTCCAGATGTTTGTTGAAACCGAAAAAGATTGTCCGTAAGATATTGAGCTGGGTGAGGGTGTAACGTAAGTGTATAGTTTCAGGTCGAATGTCTGAGGTCCTGAGGGCGGTTTTACTCCAATAATGGCCTGCTGATTGGAATTAAATCCCCCTGTTCCGCCGCCTGCTCCTAAATTACCAGGATTCAATGCATTAATCAGAAAATTACCGTCAGAATTTCCTCCCCATCCCCAGTTAAAATGGAAGTAATCATTGTCGTTATAGCCGTCACAAACAAACGCGTGTCCGCCGCCGGAACCAAATCCGGCATAAAGTACCGGACGGCCCGCGTCCAGATCTGCCCTGAGTAAACTTTTCCACTGCGAGTCAGTATGATCCGCCCGCTTCTTCCCCGATAAGCTGCTTTCATAGCCAAAGTATGTTTTAAAAGCATATTCCGAACAATGTGTCAGGGGACTTGCCGAGGAGATGACATAGGCGCCGCTGCCGCCGGTGGCTGATACCCCGTAATTCATATCGACACTAACCCCGCAATGGTACATTAAGTTGGCCACCGCATTGTTGCCGGATGAAACGACATTCGGCATCGAACTCCATTGATAGCTGGTGTTCCCGAAATTTGCGGATAATGTGCCAAATTTGGAATGGTTGTAGGAATGAAAACCGGAGCCGGTTGCCGGAAAATTCCAGTACTTCATCACCTGTGCCATCGCGGTGGCAACACATCCTGAAACGGTTCTGGCATTATACTGATTGTCATACGGGCAAAGCGCATTATAGTAAGGGGATTGGTTCCATTTGGTCTGCAGCAGCGGGTTGACGCCCCTGCTTGCCTGTGCATCGGGAATATTCGCCGCACCGTTTAACAGATTTTGCCATTCCGCTTCAATTTCATCGGTGGCCTGCATTTCGTTTTCAATGGCATACCTGATCTGGGCTTTATATCCTTCCAGCCACTTCATCATGTTCGGCGCCACGTCATCCGGATTAAAAATGCTTTCATCAGAATAGCCCAGGATGGGGTAGACGATATCGTCGGCCGAAACAATGACAAACCCCGGCGCTGCCGTTGTATTGAATACATAAAAATAATTTACCTGGCTCAGTGCATCTGAAGAAGGGTTCATGCCGGAAGAGGCTTTATAGGCCAATGCAAGGCCCGCATCCGTTTTATTGAAATTGGCAGTTGAAACACCGGCCAAAAAATTCTGACCGATGATTTTGGCGGTATGCTCGTCTATTTGCTTTCCGGAAATTAATCCGCAGAGAGCAATGAATAACAGTAACGCAACAAACTTTTTCATAATGGTTGGTTTTGGGATTGATTCAGCCAATAAAGTTATGAAATGATGGTTTAATAGCACAACATTTTCAATGGATTTTTTTTGGGAGATGATGGTTTTTCTTTTTCAGGAATACTTTCTTGTAATGGATGTTACGGACGCCAGGTAACCGCCTCCAAAAAGATTTACATGCACCAGCAAAGGATAAAGATTACAGATGTCGATGCGGGATTGCCAGCCGGGGGCCATGGGGAAAGCATTTTGGTAGGATTCGTAGAACCGGCCTGCGAAGCCGCCGAACAATTGGCTCATGCCGATGTCCATTTCGCGGAAGCCATGGTAAACGGCCGGATCGATGATGCAGGGATTGCCGTTTTCATCGCACAGGTAGTTGCCGCTCCACAGGTCGCCGTGCACAAGGGAAGGAGGCTCCTTAGGAAAGATGGAAGGGATGGCGTTGAAAAGATTTTCAAAGCTCTTCGTCAGGGCGCTGTCAATCAGTCCTTTGTTACGGACAAGGGCCAGTTGTTTGTTCAGGCGTTCTTCGATAAAAAACTCATGCCAGGTGCTATGATTCCGGTTGGATTGCGGCAGGGAGCCGATGTAATTGTCATGGTCCAGCCCGAAGGAATCGCTGCTGTTTTTGTGCAACTGCGCCAGCGCAACACCGAAATTCTCCCAGAAGCCGTTCCCTGGGCTGCCCTGTTTGATATATTCCAGCAGTAACCAGCTGTATTCACCGCTTTCATCGAAGGCCAGTACCGCTGGAACGCGCGGTGCACCCGGTTTCCTTAGTAAATCAAGGCCCAGGGACTCCGTTTGGAACATACCCGGGTATTTTCCGGCCAGGTTATACTTCAGGAAATACGTGCCATCGGTTGTTTGCAGCTGAAACGCCCGGTTGATGTCGCCACCGGACAGCGGCTGAGCGGAAGTTACTCTTGTTCCGGTTCCAATAACCGAAGCAAGTTTTTGTTCGACTGATGATATGATGGATGCAGGGAGCATGAGAAATCACTGATACCAAGAACTATAATATCTCAACTCCTTATCCCTCACCTCGATTTTACGGTTATTATAATCCTTGCCTATTGGATGAAATAACACCGTTCCGGCGCGGATTATTCGATAGTAACCACGCCCATTTGCGTAATATTTCCTGCCGAAACTACAACACCGCCGACGGTTTTGTTTGAAAAACCAGGATTGGCGTAAAACGTGACGTTATACGTTCCAGGCATGGCCGTGGTGATCAGGAAATCGCCCGTGACATTGTTGATAAACGTACCGCATGTGTCAGTCTGGTTCAGCGCCTGAACATAATAAGCGCCAGGCGGAGGGGCAATCGTACCCGCTATGCTGCCGATGGCCGTTTCAAGGTAACCCCTGATTACAGGTTTCAGCATATACTTGTCATTGCCGGTTGGATGGACTGATTTGCTTACATCAAAATCAAGCACCAGGCGGTACAATCCTCCCAGTTCCAGGGGTTGCTGGTTCATCTTGATTTTATATCCTGAAGTCTGGCCAGAAGGAGTCTGAAGTTCATAAGAAATGCCATCTACAACGACCGAATTATTTGTCCCCAGGATAAGACGCAATTCTTTCATCACTCCGGGAGCGACTGTTGTGTTGCCTATAAGAAGCAAAGTGTTTCCATTGGTGAAATCTAAAAGGTTGTATACGCCCGGATTTACAACCGGATATTGCACCCAGCCATTCCCCATATTGGCTTCCATAGAAAGAATTTCAACATTCACGGCATCATATCCTGCCGGAGAATCAGTCAGTTTAACGGTGAATACCGGGTTATCTTTAGGGTCGTCGTTTTTGTCGCATGCGACTAGGACAGCTAAAATCGCTACAATGAGTAGTTTGCTTAATGTTTTCATGTTTAATATCTTATTACGTGAATAAATTTTCACAAGGTAAAATTATATATATGAATCTTAGAAAGCATTACACAATAAAAGGAAAGAGTTACATCATTCACGCTTTTGATCAAAAATTCGGATAATATTGTATTAAAGTGAGGGTAAGCAACAATCAGCCGAAATCCCGAACAGGCGATATGCGATTGTTTTAAGATGTCTTGCTAAGGATCTGGAGCCCCGGGATAGACCATGTGGAGGAGTTTATTGTTTTATGTTTAAACAGGGCCACAGAGGCAGACATCAAGCTCACCCGCAAGCTGAAAGATGCAGGCATATGGCTGGACCTTCCTGTGCTGGATCACCTGATCATCTCTTCAGAAGGGTATTATTCATTTGCGGATGAGGGGTTGCTGTAGCAGAGATTTGAAAGATGGTAGTGAAGCGACATCATTTCAAAAAAAATTCGATCTCGTCTCCGGCGGTAAAATAGTCAATAATCCCTGAGACAGCGGACACTCAAACCGTCCATTTTAAGGTACCCGGACCCGCCCCTGTAGACTTCCGAGGTGGAAGTAAGCAGGCTACGGCCAAACGATCTATCTTGGTTTCTATTCGTCGATGTCCACCAGAAGCCATTTTTGCCAACATAGTAGAAGAGACTTGTGCTGACGCGAACGCCACCGGGCAGACCTGAGAAGCCGAACAGGTCGGTGCCGTTTCCATTTTCATACCAGCCGCTGGTGGTTTTAAGGTTTGTTCCGGCATCGTAACCACGATAATCCGAACTTATATCCCAATCCCATTCCGGATCACCAATCCCATACTGGCTGTCCACCGCCCCTTCAAGCACTTTCCATTCCTCGTCTGTGGGTAAGTGCCAGCCCGGCGGGCAGATGCCCTGTACACCTTGAGACGTCACATATTGCATCGCTTCCGGCCATTCATAAAGGCCACCGTAAAAATCACATTGGGCTATGTCATTGTTGTAACAATACTTTTCAATGATCCCATTGTCGGTCTGTTGATGCCCCCAAGCATTGCTGTTGATCTTTACACCCACATTCAGATTCTCTGCCATCCAACATTGACTGTAAATCTGGATGGTGTTGTACACCTGTCCCTCGTATTCCACCGTGGGCGTTCCCGGGCAGGGGATGTTGGTGGCGAACTGGAAGGTGTAGGACTTGTTTTCTTCAGGAGCATCCAACATGCCTGATTGCCGGACAATAAAATCATTGACTTGCAAAGAGTTTTTCAAAACAATTTCTCCTGATTGAGATCCCGTATAATCCAACCGGCAGCCCTTGCCATCCTGCCGCCCCGTTGAGATCATCTGTATGCTCCGGCTCATTCCATTCCAATAGGCTGTGAGGAAGTAAAGGTTGCTACCGCCTGGATGGAACCTGAAAGAATGATAACCGCCATCAAGTTGCCGATCAGTTCGGAGAATGACCTTCCCCTGCAAGTCTGTTATCATCACATGCACCTTCCCTGTATGAGGGATGTACATCGAGATTTCACTCCGGTCTGCCATAGGATTCGGATAGTTTTGATACACCGAAAATGACGAAAGATCATCACTCACTTCCGGAATGCCAAATATGGAGAAAGTGGCATAGCCGACATAGAGTAGCAAATCTCCCGGGATGATTCCAAGCGATAGCGTCGTATCAGGCCAGTAGATCATGGTTTCACCACCCTGGGTTCGGTTCATGATTTTGATGCTGTCGAGCTGGACATAGGCAGCGTTATTCTCAGCGGTGAATGTCAATTCTATTGTAGCACGCTGACTGAACGCCATCATACCTGTGATGATGAGCATGAGCAAAAGAATGGCTTTGATTTTCATGGCAATTGGGATTGGTTAGTAAAACTTAAGCAGTAAAAATACGATAAGAAAGAGTGCAAGTCAAGTTTTTTCGCCTGATCGTCCTATCGCCTGATGTTTGTAGCCCCACCAGGAATCGAACCTGGATCTAAGGTTTAGGAAACCTCCATTCTATCCGTTGAACTATAGGGCCGCTTGTGAGTTCAGAGTTCAGAGTTCAGAGTTTTGAGTTCAGAGTTTTGAGTTCAGAGTTTTGAGTTCAGAGTTTTGAGTTTTGAGTATTGAGTTTTGAGTATTTATTGTATAGTGTCACAAAGAAAGATGCATCTAAAGTGCAAAGTTATAAACTTTTTATCGTTTGCTGAACTCAGAACTCAGAACTCAGAACTCAGAACTCAAAACTCAGAACTCAAAACTCATCCCTCACTTCACTTCGCTTCCATTCTCCATCCATTCCTGTGGGGCCACCAAAATGAGCGTTCCCTCGGGGCTTTCGCCGGAGAGGATCATGCCGTGCGATTCGATGCCGCGCAGCTTCCGGGGGGCAAGGTTCAGGACGAAGCAGAACTGTTTACCGGTGAGCTCCCTGGGCTTATAGTACTGGGCGATGCCGGAAACGATGGTGCGCACGTCGAGGCCGGTGTTGACGGTGAGCTTCAGCAGCTTGTCGGCCCCTTCCACTTTTTCGGCCGCCTCCACGGTGCAGACGCGGATGTCGAGCTTCGTGAAATCATCATAGGTGATCGTTTCTTTCAGCGGTTTCAGGTCGATCTTCGGACCGCCCGCACCGGCTTCGTTTTCTTTTTTGGTATCCATAAGCTTTTGTATCTGGGCGTCGATGACGCTGTCTTCTATCTTTTCAAAGAGATATTCGGGCTGGCCGAGTTGCTGCCCCGGCTCCAGCAGCCCGGGGTTGCCGGCGTCTTTCCATTTCCTTTCGGGGAGGTCCATCATTGTCCTGAGCCGGCCGGCCGTGAAGGGGAGGAAAGGCTCGCACAGGATGGCCAGGTTGGCGCAGATATCCAGCGAGATGTTCAAGATGGCCTTCACCCGCTCCGGGTCGGTCTTGTAAACCTTCCATGGCTCGGCATCGGTGAGGTACTTGTTGCCGAGGCGTGCCAGGTTCATCATTTCGCCCAGGGCCTCGCGGAAACGGAACTGCTCCAGGCTGCCGCCGATGCGGCCGGGAAAGGTCTTCATCTCTTCGATCGTGGCTTTGTCGGTCTCGGTGAGCGCCCCAGGAGCAGGCACTTTTCCTTCGAAATATTTATGGGTGAGTACCAGGGTGCGGTTCACGAAGTTGCCGAAGATGGCCAGCAACTCGCTGTTGTTGCGGGCCTGGAAATCCTTCCAGGTGAAGTCGTTGTCCTTGGTCTCAGGCGCGTTGGTGGTCAGCGCGTAGCGCAGCACGTCCTGCTTCCCGGGAAATTCCTCCAGGTACTCGTGCAGCCAGACCGCCCAGTTGCGCGAAGTGGAGATCTTGTCGTTCTCCAGGTTCATGAACTCGAAGGCAGGCACATTGTCGGGCAGGATGTAACTGCCTTCCTCCTTCAGCATCGCCGGGAAGATGATGCAGTGGAAGACGATATTGTCCTTGCCGATGAAATGGATCAGCCGGGTATCGGCATCTTTCCACCAGGGTTTCCAGTCCCGGCCGTGGATCTGCCCCCATTCGCGCGTGGCGCTGATGTAGCCGATGGGCGCGTCGAACCATACGTAGAGCACCTTGTCTTCGGTATCGGGCAGCGGCACCTTCACGCCCCAGTCGAGGTCGCGGGTGACGGCGCGGGGCTGCAGGCCATGGTCGAGCCACGACTTGCACTGACCGTAAACGTTGGGTTTCCAGTCGTCCCTGTGCCCCTCCAGGATCCATTCTTTCAGCCAGCCCTGGTATTTATCCAGCGGAAGGTACCAGTGCTTCGTCTCTTTTTTCACCGGAACGTTGCCGCTGAGCATTGATTTAGGGTTGATCAGTTCGTCAGGGCTCAAAGAGGTGCCGCATTTCTCGCACTGGTCGCCATAAGCGCTCGGGTTTTCGCAGCGCGGGCAGGTGCCGGTGATATAACGGTCGGCCAGAAAGTGCTGGTGCTCTTCGTCGTAATACTGCAGCGAGGTTTTTTCGATGAATTCGCCTTTGTTGTAAAGCGTGGTAAATATATCCGAAGCCGTTTCGTGGTGGATGGGGTGGGAGGTGCGGGAGTAGATATCGAAGGAGATACCGAACTGTTCGAAAGAATCCTTGATCATGGCGTGGTAGCGGTCGACCACCTCCTGCGGGGTGATGCCTTCCTTGCGGGCTTTCAGGGTGATGGGCACGCCGTGCTCATCCGAGCCACCGATGAAGAGGACCTCTTCGCCTTTGGAGCGGAGGTAACGGACGTAGATATCGGCCGGCACATATACCCCGGCCAGGTGGCCGATGTGAATGGGGCCGTTGGCATAGGGCAGGGCGGAGGTGACGGTGGTGCGTTTCCAGGTTTTTAGTGCCATGAAGGGGTCTTTAAATAAATTTCAGCAAAATTATTGATTTTATCGGGTATAATTCCGGAAAATCCGGATTAATAGGAAAAGCAGACTTGTGTTCTTTGAGATACATATTTTAAACACATTAGACACATTAGAGTACAAAAGTGAGGCACATAATAAGGGTGCGTATTAATCACATTTCTAAAACTTTATTATTATGACACAAAAGTATCTGAATGATTTGACATACTCCATCATTGGTGCTGCCATTCGGGTTCATAAAGAACTTGGACCTGGTTTATTGGAAAGCATTTATGAGAAATGCCTGACGCATATACTCAAAGAGCAGGGCTTTTCCGTCATTTCGCAAAAAAAAGTCCCTTTGATTTTTTGTGGATTATATCTGGATTGTGACCTTCGTTTTGACCTGTTGGTAAACAATTCTGTTATTGTTGAAATAAAAGCAGTCGAATGCTTGCAACCTATCCATTGCGCTCAATTATTAACATATCTTAGACTTTTAGAAAAACCAAAAGGTGTCTTGATAAATTTTAATTGCACAAATCTTTATAAAGAAGGCCAAAAAACGATAGTTACAGACCTGTATGCCAAACTTCCCAAAGGTTACTAAAAACCCTAATGTGAATCCTATTGTGCCCTATTGTGCCTATTGTGTTAAATATAAGCATCTAAGAGTAAAAAACTAATTAATCACGATCTTTGCTTTTCTTTGCGTGAAATAAATATAAAAATGATAACCCCTCCATATCTCAAAAAAGGCGACAGGATCGCCATTGTCTCCCCGGCGCGGAAGATCACCGCTGCCGAAGTGGAGCCCGCCATCCGCATGTTCAGGGCGTGGGGACTGGAAGTCGTTGAAGGCGAGCACCTGTACGCTTCCTGGTCGCAGTTTGCCGGCTCCGACGAGCAGCGCTCGGCCGATTTGCAGCAGATGCTCGACGACGACTCTGTCCGGGCCATCATCTGCTCCCGGGGTGGGTATGGCACCGTGCGCATCATTGACCGGCTCGACTTCACCCGCTTCGTGCAGAATCCCAAATGGATCATCGGCTACAGCGATGTGACCGTGCTGCATTCCCATATCCACCGCCACTTTGGTATTGAAACGCTGCATGCCATTATGCCGGTGAATTTTAAGGAAATGTGCGACGCAAACCCGTCGATCAATACATTAAGAAAGGCCCTTCTCGGGAAAGAACTGGTCTATGTATTGCCTGCCGATCCGCACAACCGGATGGGATCTGCCAAAGGACAGCTTGTCGGCGGTAACCTTTCCATCCTTTACAGCCTTACCAATACCAGCTCCGATATCAATACCAATGGGAAAATCCTGTTCCTGGAGGACCTCGACGAATATCTCTATCATATCGACCGCATGATGATGAACCTGCGCCGTTCCGGCAAGCTGGAGGGCCTGGCGGGGCTGATCGTCGGCGGGATGATGCAGATGCACGACAACGATGAGCCGTATAACAAAACCGTCACTGAGATCATATCTGAAGCGGTGGAAGACTATTCTTACCCCGTTTGCTTTAAATTCCCCGCCGGTCATCTCGATGATAACCGGGCTTTGATCCTGGGGAGAGAGGTTACGCTGGAGGTTTCTGATAGGGTCAGGTTGTTTTTTTAGATTATGGCAGAACACAACGAAATCGGCAAAAATGGCGAAGAGATCGCCCTGGAGTACCTCCTGAAGCAGGGATATATTATCCTGGAGCGGAACTGGAGGGCGGGGCACAATGAGCTGGACATCATTGCGCGGGATAAGGAATTTTTAGTGATCGCGGAGGTGAAGACCCGGCAGGATTCGAAATTCTCGGAGCCGGAGGAGGCCGTAACGCGGGATAAGCAGCAGGCGCTGATCCGGGCGGCCAATGCGTTTATCTACAAAAACAAGATTAACCTGGAAACGCGGTTCGACATCATTTCCGTTATTCTGGGCCGGAACGAGGCCAAGGTGCATCACATCAAAGATGCTTTTTATCCGCGGCTGAGGACAGGGTAGCGGATTGTTAGCAGTAATGGCAGAAGAACCCTGCTACTTTGAAAATCTGAGAAAAAGGCGGATATTTTGAGTAACTTTGCATAAATGAATTTTAAATGAGAACATATCATAAAATAATAAACGGAGACAGTAGACAAATGACTGAATTACCTCACAATTCGGTACACTTGGCAATTACTTCTCCTCCGTACTGGCAACTCAAAGACTATGGGACAGATAATCAAATTGGCTTCAACGACAGTTATGAAAATTACATCAACAACCTGAATTTAGTTTGGAAAGAGTGTTACCGCACTCTTCACAATGGTTGCAAGTTGTGTGTAAATATTGGTGACCAATTTGCAAGAGCAGTTTATTATGGTCGTTATAAAGTCATACCTATTCGTGAAGAAATCATCAAATTTTGTGAGAACATAGGATTTGACTATATGGGTGCCATCATTTGGCAAAAAGTAACGACTTCTAACACTACAGGCGGTGGCGTTCAAATGGGTTCATATCCATATCCAAGAAACGGTATTTTGAAACTTGACTATGAATTTATTCTTGTTTTTAAAAAACTCGGTGATGCACCTAAACCGACAAAAGAACAGAAAGAACTTTCTAAAATGACTGCCGAAGAATGGAACATAAATTTTGCAGGACATTGGAATTTTGCAGGAGCAAGACAAAATGGTCACATCGCTATGTTTCCAGAAGAATTGCCAAACAGACTAATTAAAATGTTTTCATTTGTTGGAGAGACAATACTTGACCCATTTTTAGGTAGTGGAACAACAGCCTTAGCAGCAAAAAACTTAAACAGAAATTCAGTTGGTTTTGAAATCAATCCCGAATTCATCCCAGTCATAAAAGAAAAATTAAATGTACATCAAAAGGATTTGGATGGAACAACCTACGAGTTTTCAACTCAGAATCAATCAACTCTTGACTTTGAAAATGAAATTAACAAATTACCATACATCTTCAAAGACCCTCACACTTTTGACAAGAAAATTGATGTAAAGAAGTTGCAGTTCGGCTCTAAAATTGACAAGGAAAGTGCAACCCAACGTGAAGAACTTTATACAGTTAAAGAAGTCATTAGCCCTGAACTAATTAAACTCAGCAATGATCTAACTGTAAAACTTATTGGTATTAAGGAAGACCCAAAAACAGATGGTAAGGCAACCTCATTTCTAATTGAGAAAACCAAGGGCAAAAGAGTATTTCTGAAATATGATAATGTAAAATACGATTTAGAAAACAACTTGCTTTGCTATCTTTATTTAGAAAACAAAACTTTTATAAATGCTCATTTAATCAAAAATGGTTTGGTGAAAGTAGACAACGATATTGATTTTAAATACAAAGACAAATTTTTAAACTTAATTTCAGGCAAATGACAAAGCAAGAAATACTATTAGCCGAAGTATTAAAAAGTCGACAAGAATATGTTACTGACGGATATTCAATGTCAATAGGGGAAATAGTAAGTAACTACAAAGAAGGTGAAATAATTATTAATCCGGAATTTCAAAGAAAATTTCGTTGGTCTCCTCAGCTAAGGTCAAGATTAATTGAATCAATTCTAATTGGGTTCCACTACCTTCCATTTTTGTTTATCAAACTGAAGAAGGAAAATGGGAAGTCGTTGATGGTGTTCAAAGAATATCAACAATATTAGAGTTTATGGGTGAACTCAAAGATGAAAATGGAATTAAGTTACCAGCGTCAACTCTTATTAAAACTAACATGCTTCCTTCGCTAGAAGGGATGACATGGGAACAAATCCCGAAAGAGCCTCTGCAAATAGATTTTAGAAGAACAAAAATTGAAGTTAAAATTATTAAGAACACCTCACATCAAAATGCAAAATTTGAAGTATTTCAGAGATTAAACTATTCATCAGTACTCTCAGGACAGGAGTTTAGAAATGCAGTTTTAATAATGCTATATAAGAAATTGTACGAATGGTTAGAAGTACAGGCAGAAAATGACGTATTTAATGAATGTTTGGATTTGACAGATAGGTGGAAAGATGAGCAATATCATTATGAATTAGTTTTACGATTGTATATTTTCTCTCTTTTTGCTGAAAAACCGATATATAAAGTAGATGATTTTATTAATGATAATTTTCTGTACAATGAAGATAATTCTTTGATACACAAAATTCAAAGAGGTGAGTTTAACGTTGATGCTGAAAAGGAGAAATTTTTCAAAACTTTTAAATTGTTGCATAAAGCTTAAGGCAAAGACGTATTTAAGAAAGATGGTAAGGGAACACAGTTTTTGGAATCATACTTTGAAGCAATTGCAATAGGTTTATACTCTAATCTTGATTCTTATTCTGAATCAGAATCAGACAGTGAAATCATCAAGAGTAAAATAGATAACATTGAATCACAGATTCCTAAAGCTGCTAATACAAGTTCAAGAATTCCACTAACTGTAAAATTTGGGAAAGAGTATTTTAGGAAATGAGCAAGGAACCTAGAAATCTTACATTTCTATACGATCTAATTGAAAAGGATTACGCTTGGAGGATTTCAGAACTCTCTAATTATAGAAGTGCGTTAATTTCAGAACATAATGAAAAAGCTCAAAAGGCCAAAATTAGAGCAGGAGTAGCTTTGCTTTATGCTCACTGGGAAGGATTTGTTAAGCAGTTGGCAAATTGGTATTATGAGTTTGTAAGTTATCAATCAAATAATATTTCTGATTTAAGCGACTCATTTGCAAGTATTATTCTACGTGCAGAGTTAAATGTCTTAGAAAACAGCAATAAATTCAAAGACCATCAAAGAGTAATTAAAATGATTTTTGAAGGCATGAATAAAACAGCATTCTTTTCTAGCAAAAGTCCAATAAAAACATCAAACTTAAAATTCGAAATATTTGAAGATGTTTGCATACTATTAGGCATAAATCCTTTGGAATTTGAAAGCAGGTATAAGAGAAAATTTGACAGAAATATTCAACTTACAATTGATGAGGATTTAGTAGGTCAAAGAAACAGTATTGCACATGGGGAATATTTACCAGTTTCTATTGAAGAGTTTAAAAAACTTTATGACATTGTTGTGAATGGTTTTCTTTTCAACTTCAAAGAGATAGTTATGGATTGTGCTTTTAATAAAAGATATTTAAGAGAAGCCAAATTAAAAATTTAATACCCCATTTTATGAATAATGAGCAACAAAGGATTTGGGATTATTTAAATCAAAATGCTAATGGTTATGAGAATAGGAAATCATCAAGTGAAATAAGAGACAATTGTGATCTTCAAGCGGGTGATGCAACAAATGTATATGTCCGAAATCTAATTACCGATATGATTCTTAATCACGGTTGCTGTATTGGTAGCCTAATGTGGGTTAGGGGCTATTGGATTATTCAGAATGAACAGGAATTAAATCGTGTTTGTGAAAGCCTTGAAAACCGTTCTGAATCAATTATAGAAAGAGCAAATGCATTAAGAAATAATTTTAATAACATAAATAATGGCTAAAGAATGGATTTTAAACTCAGCGATGAATCGTTTCCAACTCAATTTCAAAAGAAATGTTGGACCAACATCAGAATCAATAAGAAAATGTTCTCCAAAATCTCTTGATGAGTGGCGTGAATATTATTTCGCTAATGTAAAATCAAAAGAACACATCACAGAACTTGGCAAGAAGCTCTACACAAAAATAACTGAAGTAATTCAAGCAGAGGTTGCAGATGTAAGTGAGGAGGACTGCATTGATTATATGATGCAATTAGTGATTGACAGGACTTATGACGGGTATGTAACTGAAATTCAAACAATTTACGGTCAATTACAAGGCATATTGAAAGTAAAGATTGAACCAGCACCAGACGAGTGGGATAGATTGTTCAATGTTGATTTTTACATCAAGGTAGGCGACAAATTTATTGGACTCCAAATCAAGCCAGTTTCATTCGGGAACGGAGCACAAATTCCTGAAATTTTTAAGGAGAAAAATATTCAAGAGGAGACACACAAACAGTTCACAGAAGGTTTTGGTGGCAAAGTATTTTATATCTATTCCGTAAAAAATGGTGAAAGAAAAGAAATTTACAACAAAGAAGTAATTGATGAGATTGCAAATGAAATTAAGCGACTTTCAAAGTGAGATAAAAGCCACATGCCGCCAGCTTTTAACCTCGACAGTTGGTTACCCTGGAACCCTGGAACCCTGGAACCCTGGAACCCTGGAACCCTGGAACCCTGGAACCCTGGAACCCTGGAACCCTGGAACCAGAAACCAGGAACCAGGAACCAGGAACCAGGAACCAAGAACAAAGAACAACGAACCAGAAACCAGGAACCAGGAACCAGAAACCAGAAACCAGGAACCAGAAACCAGGAACCAGAAACCATGAACTAATGAAAACACCCCGTCAGCCCCGCAAGCCTTTCCAATCGGCAGGCAAGAGAGATAAAAAACCGATGCGTCCTGCAGGAAAGGATGACCGGATGAAGAAACCTTTTGTAAAGAAGGATAAATTCAAAGACACTAGTGAAGATCGGAAAAAGCCACTCAGGAAGGATAAGTCTAGTGTGACCGGTGAAGAGGGAAGGAGACCGGTGAAGAAAACTTTCTCCAGGCCTAAGCCGACAGTGGGGAGGAAAAAATACCCGACCCGTGGCGGCCACAAGTTTAAGGCCGGTTATACTGACGACGGTATCCGGCTGAACAAGTACGTTGCCAATGCAGGCATATGTTCGCGGCGCGAGGCCGACCAGCTCATCCTGGCGGGTGTCATCAAGGTGAACGGAGAGGTGGTTTCTGAACTGGGCACGAAGGTAAAGCCCGGCGACAAGGTGCAATATGGCGATCAGACGCTTTCCAACGAAAAGAAAAGATACCTGTTGCTGAACAAGCAAAAGGGCTATGTCACCACGACGAAAGACCCGCATGCGAAGAACACCGTGATGGAGCTCATCGCCGGCGCCTGCAAGGAACGGATCTACCCGGTGGGGCGGCTTGACCGCAACACCACCGGCCTGTTGTTCTTCACCAACGACGGCGAGCTGGCCAAAAAGCTGATGCACCCTTCGTCGCGCATCAAGAAGTTATACCACGTGGTGCTCGACCAGGCGCTGAAAAGGAACGACTTGCTGAAGATCGCCGGCGGGTTTACGCTTGATGAGGAGAAGGTGCAGGTCGACAGCATCGCCTATGTCGAAACGGCCGACGACCGCAGGGAAGTGGGGATCGAGCTGCACTCGGGGCAGAACCGGGTGGTCCGTCGGATCTTTGAATCACTGGGGTACAAGGTCACCAAACTCGACCGGGTCATGTACGCCGGGCTGACCAAGAAAAACCTCCCCCGCGGCAAATGGCGCATGCTATCAGACCGGGAAGTCATCGACCTGCAACGGCTCCGGTGATATCTCACGGGGATTTCTTATCTTTAAGCCGTTAAAATCTTTAAGATCATGCGCGGCGACCCCAGATTATACCAGATTCTGCAGGAACTCGGGATTACTTATGATTATTACGAGCATCCCGCTGCACCGACTATCGAAGAGGCCCTGAAGAACTGGAAGAACATCGATTCCACCCACTGCAAGAACATCTTTTTCCGAAACCACAAAGGCAACCGGCATTACCTGGTTATTATGGAATATTCCATGCCACTGGCCATCCATGACCTGGAAAAACGGCTGAAACAGGGCAAGCTTACATTTGCCTCCCCGGAACGGCTGATGAAACACCTGGGCGTGACGCCCGGTTCAGTCTCTGTATTCGGCCTGATCAATGATGCCACAGACCACGTATATGTGTTCCTGGATGAGAAGCTGAAGGATGCCGAACGGCTGAGCTTTCATCCCAACGATAACACCGCCAGCCTGGTGATCACTGGCGAGGGGTTTCACAGGTTTATAAACTGGTCGGGAAACGGTTATGAGTTCCTGAAGCTGGAGTGACCCGGAGAATGTGGTATGTTGTATGTTGTATTTTTTATGTTCTAAGGAGTAGTGCTAATTAAGCAAATATTTAATAAATAACACATACAACATACAACATACAACATACAACATCCTCTAGATCAACCCTTTCCTCTTCAGCATCGCCTTCACATCAGGTTCTTTTCCCCGAAACTTAACATAGAGTTTCATGGGGTCCTCGGTACCACCTTTGGAGAGAATGTACTCCCGAAAGGCTTTGGCCGTTTCCTGGTCGAAAACACCGGTCTCTTTGAATGCCTGGAACGCATCGGCGTCGAGCACCTCGGCCCAGAGGTAGCTGTAATAACCTGAGGAATATCCTCCTGAGAAGATATGGGCGAAATAAGGGCTGCGGTAGCGGACGATGATCTCCGGGATAAGCCCTGCTTTTTCGAGCGATGCCTCTTCGAAGGCCAGGGCATCCTGCTGTGTGGCGTCGGTCAGGGTGTGCCAGTCCATGTCAAGGAAACAGGCCGACATATATTCCACCGTGATAAAGCCCTGGTTGAAGTGCTCGCTGGCAACGATCTTGTCGATAAGTTCCTGCGGTATCACTTCGCCGGTCTGGTAATGGCGGGCGGACATTTTTTTCCCTTCCGGTTCGGCGGCCCCGGTTTCCATGATTTGCGAGGGGG
>JAHYJL010000237.1 GCA_019429045.1 Bacteroidales bacterium | reverse complement strand
TGACACAATGATAGCTCGGGAGAAAATAGTATTGCTGATAATGAGGCAGTTATAAAATACAGTGTAACAAAAACACCGGTTGTAACTTCTTATAAATCAACAAACAAAGGAATTTTGGAAAAATAGATATTTGCTATTAAAGTTTTTTCAAGAAAGATGAGTTTTTCCTGCATGCTATTAATTTCCAAATATTTCCGATAATTTTCCTGGTTCAGGGCAATCCAGTTCCTAATGGAATAAGGTAACTGGCGGTCCCAAACCTGAAGCGTGAATTGATTAAGATTCAGCCTGCATATTTTCATATTCAGCCAACGGTCACTGATTTTAATGTCCCAGCTGTCGTTTTCAAAATACTTATGGATCTCGTCTACACCGTAGTCAATGCAAATTATCCCGGGTTTTCTGCCAAAACGTTTATATTGGATCAATGGGTATTTGTAAAGGAATGTCTTGCTATCCAAATGATTATGAAATAAAATGCTTTCTTTTCCTGCTTTCTCAACGATCGCCCCGCGGAAGGCAGGCAATTCATGGCCGGCAATCTCTGTGTCGAAAATAACGGTTAAAATTCTAATCTTCTTTGTCATGATTTATAAATGCCTGGCTTCTGGTCGAATGAAAGTGTTTTTTTCAAACGGACGGTTAAATTTAGTATTTATTATCGCCTTCATTATCTGCCTGCTCCTTCATATGACCAAATTTTGTATAATTTATTTTTAATCTAAATAAAACTTAAACCACTCAGTGTTCATAAATGAAGAAATCCTTCAGTCAGTTTTAAGTATATGCTTCAACAGCTTTCTTTAGGATTCCCCTTACCAATCCTGACAATGTCAACGGTTCCAGCACTTTCACATCACAACCAAACGACAAAATATCCCGGATAAGTTCCTTATTCGGGATCACTTCGATGCTGATGGTGGTCCCGTCTTTGTCTTCCGCGACGATCTGCTGGCTGGAGTGCATGGGCTTTGTTTTCACATAGGGTGCGCGGTCGGGACTGAACCGCAGGACAATCTTTTCCTTCTTCCGGTCGGCATAATAGGTGACGCCAATGATGTCGTTAAAATACTGTCCGGGATAGATGATATGGTTCGGAATGTAGGCCACATCGGCTTTATTGACGGAGATCATCCTGTCAAGCGCCAGGTTGATGAGACGCCGGGGATCATGCTCCAGGCCAAAAACATACCAGCGGTTGTTGTATTCCTTCAGGAAATACGGATGGACCATGATGCTCATCGGCTCGCCGGTTGTAAATGGCTGATAAACGATCACGGCCGTATTTTTCACCTGGATGAGCTTTAACAATGGCTGAAGAAATTCCTGTCCTTTCAGCATGTCGTTGTACTCGAAATGGATGAGGGGCACGTCGATGATCTTCTGTTTGTCCACGGTGCTTTCTATTTTACTGATGATTTGACTGATCTCGATATGGTAGGGAAGGCCTTTGAACTGGCGGAGAATGTCGGCGGCGTCCTTTAGGTTCCGCAGGTCGGTGTCGTTCAGGGGATTGTTATCGATGGAGTAATCCGGGTTATCATAATAATAACACCCTTCACTGCAAACGATGGGAGCGGCAAATCCCCGTGGCGGATCGCTGCGCATGATGTTAAGATCGGACTGGATTGTCCGTTTGCTTACCCCGGTGGTGTTGCCAAATTGCTCGTACATCTGTTCGGAGACTTCAGATATAAGATCGTCCAGCGTCCATTGCCGGAATTGGTTGCGGAGGCAGTTGTTTATGACACGATAGCGGAAACTGGCGTTTTTGTTCAGTGGCATGGGTTTGATAAGTTTTGAGTTTTGAGTTTTGAGTTTTGAGTTTTGAGTTTTTTTTGAATTATGAATTAAAATTATGTAAAATTTTATGATAAATGCAGTCTGTTTGCATTGATTTTCAACACGGATTTTTATCTATATCCTTCTCCGTTTTTCAAAACCAGCCATTCTGCTCTCCGGCGTTTCAACACTAAAACAACAGGCATGAACTGCGTGGTTTTCATTGACAAGGATGCTGCCGCGAAGGACCGGCGCTTCGATGCGGACGTCGTCGCCCAGGCCGGGTGACTTGAATGCTTTTCCTTCAGTTGCTGCGGCTGTGTCGAGAAAATGCCGGGCTTCCTGTTGCAGTGTTTCCGGGTCATGGCCGGATTCACGTGTTTCAAGGCAGTCGATCACGTAGCTTCTCACCAGCTTGCCATGCAAACGGGCGTAGGCGCCGGGCCGGGAAACGATGTCCAGCCCGGTCACCTTGCCCGCATGGAAAAACAAAACGCCTGTCTGTCCATGAACGATGTGGAAAACCTGGCTGCTGATATACTCCAATTTTTTGAAGTCGGGCGAGTTATAGCTCCGGCGGCCTCGCCCGGTGCAGTTCACCGGGATGAGGACGCTGGCCAGCGCTCCCACCAGGATGGAAGCGTTGAGGATGCGGTTCTGCTTCGCCCCTTTCAACTCTTCGCCCGACAGCATCAGCACCGGAAGCGGAGATTTGCTGAGAACCTTCAGCTCCGGTACCGGGCTATCTTCGCTGACTTCCTGTATCGTCAGAAGTTTTTTATCCAGGGCCTCAGAAAGGGTGATGTAAAGGAATGCATCAGGTACGATAGGCGTTATGATCGGAAAAGCGGCGACAGACCCGAAGGACTGCAGCTCGCCGAAAGTAACGTTGGTAAATAGTTCTTTGTGCATGGCTGGTTAATTTTTGCACAAAAGAATGACAGGCGGGTGCAGTGGATTTTCACTTAAAGTAAAATTT
>JAHYJL010000034.1 GCA_019429045.1 Bacteroidales bacterium | reverse complement strand
ATCACGGCCACATTGCGCTGGCTAAACCCGCGGATATTGATCCTGGCATCGCCGTCGCCACCGCCTTGCTGAGTGGCATAGACCCCCGGTGTGGTGTTCAGGATCATCGGAATATCCTGCGAAGCCAGCATCTCCTCGATCTTTACCGGTGTGATAGTGCTGAAAGCAACCGGCGTTTCCCTTATCCTGGCCATATCGCTGACAACCTCTACTTCGCTTAACATGATGGTTTTCATGTTAAAATCCAGGACCACCTTTTCCTGCGTAATATCAATGCTTTTCGATTGTGTTTCATAACCGACATATGAAGCGGTTATCTGGTAGGAGCCCCTTTCCAGTGCAATAGTATACCGGCCGTTATTGTCCGTTACGGTTCCTTTACCGGCGTCATAAAGAATATTAACGCCAATCAGCGACTCGCCTGTCATGGCATCCCTCACCATGCCTTCCAGCACACCCTGGGAAAAGATTTGCAACGGCAGGACCATTGCAATAAGATAGAACCTGAGTTTTCTCATTAAACGCGTGTATTAATGCATGAGATAAGAATCAGAAAATAAATTACTTACCAATAAACATTATCTTTTAATGATTTTTTGAACGGCTGTGGTTTTGTCTGCAAAGAAAATCTTAACGAAAAACACACCCGCTTTCAAATCCGGGACATAAAGAGAAGTTTCCCTGGCAGAGCCATCGAAATGATAAGTAATAATCGTTTGTCCGACAATATTCTGAATTTCGATGGTTATCCAGTGAGCGCTTGCATTCATTTTCAGTATATTGCCAACAACCGGATTCGGATAGGCTATAAATGAATGCTGATTGCTTTGATTCTCCCATATATTGCTGGAGGCGCAGTCGCATGTGTGAAAACCGAGGCTGTCGAATGTGTTTCTTGGAAGAGAATCCCATTCCATATGCACCATGAAAAGCGCGGGGTTCGATTTCACACCCTGTTTGACGGATGGTTTCCGGATCAGCGTCTGATCCACAGTCCAGGATGTCCAATACTGGGATCCAGCCGTATAACTTGGCGGAATGTTATTCCATCCGTTTTCGGGCTGCTCGCCGATCTTACCGAATATATCAATGACTCCTCCTGTAACTGTTTCCAGAGTAAGGGCATCATCCCCGTTAAAATACATAGGTGTCGGATAAATACCCGAGCAATGAAAATCTCCGATATTATACAATTCCTGGGAAATCGGTAAAGACCAGTAAGATCCATTGGGAACCCATACCGAGTCGGTCTGACCGTTGGTTACGACAATGGTCTGCTTTGGCTGCAAAATTCCGGAAAGAGGTAAGGCTTCCGTTGGGAACGGGCTGCCATTGGAATAGCGTTTAATCACATAAAGGCCCAAATCAATGGGGTTATTTGTAGGATTATAGATTTCCAGCGCTTTGTTATTGGCGCTGCCTTCAACATATTCTGAAAAAAAAAGATCGGAACAATCCTGTGCCATCAGAAAAGTTGCACAAATGGTCATCATTGCGGTGAGTAAAGTTTTTTTCATAAGCTTCAATTTAAAGTTTCTGATTTTACAAAAATAATACTCCTTGTGAATTTATGCAGGGTATTTTATCAACATTGGCGCAGATATCTATTAATCGGAAAAAAGTATAATATACCCGGTTCAGGAAGAAGTTATTTTATCGAGAATTGAGATGGCATCCCCGACAGATTTCACATCACGGAAAGTGAGCGAAAGGCGCTTTTCCGTTTCTTTCATCCGGCAGGTGGCGGGGTTTTTCTGGATATGGCTTAAAATAGCGGAGAAAGCGCCCGACTGGTAATACTCAGAATCCTGGTTACTGATAAAGTACCCGGTCATCCTGCCGTTCTTCAGCATGATCTTTTCAAAACCCAGTTTCCGTGCCAGCCAGCGTAACCGTAAAGCATTAAAAAGTTCCTCGACAGGTTCAGGAACCGGTCCGAAGCGGTCGGTCAGTTTTTCACGGTACCGGAGCAGGTTTTCCTCCGAGCTGGTGCTGTCAAGCTCTTTGTAAACTATAAGCCTTTCAGTGGTATTGGAAATGTAATCACCGGGGATCAGGATTTCGAGGTCTGTCTCAATCTGGCAGTCCCTGACAAATTCCCTGGGTTTGTCTTCCTGGAACAGTTCTTTGAATTCTGTCTCTTTGAGTTCCTGAAGGGCTTCGTCCAGTATCTTATGGTACATTTCGAATCCGATATCGGAGATGAAACCGCTTTGTTCCGCTCCGAGGATATTCCCTGCACCCCGGATATCCAGGTCGCGCATGGCGATATTAAAGCCGCTTCCAAGGTCGGAGAATTCCTCGATGGCTTTCAATCTTTTTCGCGCTTCCTGGGTAAGCATTGATACGGGCGGCGCCAGCAGGTAGCAGAACGCCTTTTTATTGGAACGGCCCACCCTTCCCCTGAGCTGGTGCAGATCGCTCAATCCATATTGATGGGCATCGTTGATGACGATCGTATTGACATTGGGGATATCCAGTCCCGATTCGATGATGGTGGTGGCCAGCAGCACATCATAGACGCCGTCGATGAAATCGACCATCACCTTTTCAAGCTTTGCTCCCTCCATCTGGCCATGCGCTACAGCCACGGTGATGCCCGGCAGGAACTTTTTGATCATCATTTCCACATCGCGGATATTCTGCACCCTGTTGTGGACAAAGAACACCTGCCCTCCCCTGGCAACCTCGTAAAGGATGGCATCGCGGATCACCTCGGTGCTGAACACCCGCAATTCGGTCTGAATGGGGTAGCGGTTGGCCGGGGGGGTATTGATAACCGACAGGTCGCGCGCGCCCATGAGGGAGAATTGCAGTGTTCTCGGGATGGGTGTGGCTGTCAGTGTCAGGGAGTCGACATTCACCCTGATCCGTTTCAGCTTCTCTTTGGCGCCGACACCGAATTTCTGCTCCTCATCGATGATCAGCAGGCCCAGGTCCTTGAATTTCACATCCTGGCTGATGAGCCGGTGCGTTCCGATCAGGATGTCGATCTGCCCTTCCGCCAGCTTTTTCAGCGTGTCTTTCTGGCTCTTCTGGCTTTTGAAGCGATTGATATAATCAACCGTGCAGGGAAAATCCTTCAGCCGGTCGCTGAATGTCTTGAAATGTTGCAGGGCCAGGATGGTCGTAGGGACCAGGACGGCCACCTGCTTGCTGTCGGTGACCGCCTTGAACGCGGCGCGGATGGCCACTTCTGTCTTGCCAAACCCGACATCCCCGCATATCAGCCGGTCCATGGGCCAGGGTTTTTCCATATCGGCCTTCACGTCTGCCGTGGCTTTTACCTGGTCCGGAGTATCTTCGTAAATAAAAGAGGCCTCCAGCTCTGTCTGGAGATAGGTATCGGGCAAAAACCGGAATCCTTCCGCACTCTTACGCTGGGCGTATAATTCGATCAGTTCTTTGGCAATATCCTTAACCCTGTTTTTGGTCTTGACCTTCAATTTGTTCCAGACACCCGAACCCAGCCGGTCGAGCCGGGGAACGGCGCCGTCCTTCCCCACGTATTTGGCAATGCGGTGCAGGGAATGGATGCTGATGTACAGCAAGTCATTGTTCTGGTAAATGATACGGATGGCCTCCTGTTGCCTTCCGTTCACGTCGATCTTTTCCAGTCCGTCGAACCGGCCGATGCCATGGTCGATATGGGTGACATAATCGCCGGGGCTCAGGTGGTACAGCTCTTTCAGGGTGACCGCCTCGCGGCTGGAATAGCTGTCTTTCAACTGGAACTTGTGATACCGCTCGAAGATCTGGTGATCGGTATACAGGGCCAGTTTCAGTTGCCGGTCGATAATCCCCTCGTGGAGCGATATGTTCAGGGTGGAAAAATCGACATCACCATTGCTTTTGCGCCCTTGTTTCAGGTCTTCAAAGATGGAATAGATCCGCTCAATTTGCTTCGGGTTCGATGAGAGTATGAAATTCCGGAATCCGGCACGGGTATTTTCTGCCAGGTTAGAAAAAAGCAGGTCAAAGTTTTTATTGAATGAAGGTTGTGGGGATACCTGGAAGCTGAGATTTAATCCCGTTTCAAGATAAGGATGGCTTCCTGCTTCAACAACAGCATGATCAAGCACCTGGTGAAGAAATTCCTCCGGGCTAATAAAATCATTTTTATGATAAGGAAGCGAATCTGCCGGATTATCATCTTCCAGCAGTTGTATAACCTTTTCCCGGTGGGCACGGACTATTTCGAGCGATCCCTCCAGGTCATTGACCCAGATCATGGCGCCGGGAGGAAGAAAGGCCAGGAACGACTCATGGGACTCCATCTCTTTCCTGACGGACAAATCGGGCAGGATCGTCAACCTGTCCAGCTTATCGACAGAAAGTTGGGTAGAAGGGTCAAAGGAGCGAATGGAATCGACCTCATCGCCATAGAATTCGAGACGGAACGGAAGGTCATGCGCAAAGGAAAAAACATCGATGATGCCGCCCCGGATCGAGAACTGCCCCGGTTCATAGACAAAATCCCCCCTGTCGAAACCATATTCCAGCAGCACGTCAGCCACAAAATCGAGCGATACCTTCTCCCCTACTTTCAACCGTAATGTATTCTTTGTCAGCACCTTTTTCCTCACCACCTTTTCGCTGAGCGCTTCCGCGTAAGTGACGATGATCAGCTTTTTCGGTGAGGTGACCAGCCGGCTCAGCACCTCCGACCGCATCAGCAGGTTATTGCGGTCCGGCTTATCGAACTCAAAATGCCGTTTATAGACAGTGGGAAAGAAAAGCGTATTTTTCTTTTCATAGGGCAGCCCTTTTTCCCCGAAAAGCGTTTCAATGTCGTTATAGAGATAGGCTGCCGATTCCGGGTCATTGAGAATGACCAGGTGGTGCCGTTGCAGATGATGAAAAAGGGCGGCTTTGATCAGGGCATGGGACGATCCGGCCAGCCCCTGCAGGAAAATCCTGGGGGTAGGCTGGCTCTTGAGCGTATCTGCCATTTGCACCACCTGCGGGGTGGCGGCATACATCCTGATCAGTTCTTCTGTTTTCAATTGCGGGTTTGCCTGAACAGTTCCGCAAAAGTATTATTTTTGCCTTTGGCAACGACGAATCGGGTGCGATGAAAATTTTCAAATTCGGTGGTGGCATATTGCAGAAGGCTGACGATGTCAGCAAAATCCCCGGCATTCTCGGGATGTTTCCCGGAGAACCCCTGCTGGTGGTTATCTCTGCATTTGGTAAAACCACCAACGCCATCGAGGAACTCATCGCCTCAAAGTTTGACAGGGATGGAGTCCCTGGTGAAATATTAAACCGTATCATCGCCTATCACCGGGAAATCTTCAAAGATCTTTTCAAGGAAGACAATCTCGAAACACAAAATCAACTGGAATCCCTCATAACAGATTTTAAGTCAGCGGTTTCAGATTCACCAACCACGAACTTCGCTGAATATTACGACAGCGTTGTTGGCTACGGTGAGTTGCTTTCCAGCCTTGCGGTGCACCATGCCATCCGCCAGGCAGGAATGGATAGCGAGTGGGTGGATGTCCGGCAGGTATTAAAGACCGATTCGACATTCCGTGATGCAAGGATAGACTGGGAGGCCAGCCGGAAGAATTGTGATAAAATAATCAAACCATTGATTGACAAAAAGAAGCGACCAGTTATCGTGACACAGGGATTTATTGCTTCCGATCAGCAGGAGCATCCTACTTCGCTGGGCCGCGAGGGCTCTGATTATACGGCCGCGATCTTTGCCAATTTGTTGGATGCCGGATCGGTGATTATCTGGAAAGATGTACCGGGTATCCTGAATGCCGACCCCAAACATTTTCCGCAAGCGGTCAAGCTGGACGAAATCTCATATGCAGAAGCGACGGAACTGGCTTATTACGGTGCGAAAGTCATCCATCCCAAAACCATCAAACCCCTTCAAAATAAAAACATCCCGTTATACGTCCGTCCCTTTCTTTCTCCTGGAGAGCCTGGTACCATGATCCACGCCAACGTCCCCGCCGGGCAATACATCCCCTCCTTTATTTTTAAATCCAACCAGGCGCTGATCTCCATTTCAGACAGGGATTTATCTTTTGTGAACGAGCAGATGTTTTCCGATGTTTTTGGCATGCTGACGAAGTTTTCCATCCATATGAACCTGGTGCAAAATTCAGCCCTGACACTGACATTCTGCATTGACGACCATCCGAATCTAAATGAAATGCTTACAGAACTACACAAGCGCTATTCAGTCAGGTATAACCAGGCGCTTGAACTGATCACCATCAGGCATTTTAATGAGAAAGCGGTGGAACATGTGCTGCGCGGACGGGAGGTGCTCCTGGAACAACAAAACCGGACCGTGGTGCAGTATGTCATCCGTTGAGGAATTTATCTCCCTGCTGCCGAAACAGGTGGATTTTCAGCCAAATCTTGCTAATTTTACACCCCTGAAATCATCTTAAAATAATCCGCTATGAAAGAAGCCATTGCCATACTCGCCGGGGGCGGTCCTGCCCCGGGCATCAACACAGTGATCAGCACCATAGCCAAAGTATTCCTGAAAGACGGTTTCCGGGTGATCGGGGTACATGAGGGGTACAAAACCCTGTTTACCGATAATCCCAAAATGCAGGAATTTGACTTTGAGCTGGCCGACAAGATCAAGAACCAGGGTGGTTCGGCGCTGTTAATGAGCCGTTATAAGCCTAAAGACAGTGAATTCAACACCGGCTTCTTTATAAAAAATAATGTCAGGCTACTGGTCACCATTGGGGGCGATGATACAGCTTCGACAGCGAACCGCATTTCGACCTTCCTGCTTGATCATAAAGTGAAGATTCAGAACATCCATGTGCCCAAGACCATCGACAACGATTTACCACTACCTGAAGGGCAGCCCACTTTTGGCTATCAATCGGCCAAGGAGGAAGGGGTACGCATTGCTTCGACCATCTATGAAGACTCCCGCACCAGCGGCAATTGGTTTATCATTTCGGCCATGGGCCGGGAAGCGGGCCACCTGGCTTTCGGGATCGGCGGCGCCTGTCATCTTCCCATGATCATCATCCCTGAGATGTTCAATAAAACAACCATCTCTTTCGATAAGATCATCCGTCTGATCATATCCTCGATCATCAAAAGAAGGATACTCGGAATATCTTACGGCGTGGCCATTATCAGCGAAGGAGTGTTTCACTTCATGACTGATGCCGAGATTGAATCGACCAATATCACTTTCACTTACGACGATCATGGCCACCCGGAGCTGGGGAATGTCAGCAAGGCCCACATCTTCAACCTGCTGGTGCAACGCAGGCTCAAACAGATCAACCTGTCGGTAAAGAGCCGTCCCGAAGAGCTGGGTTATGAGCTTCGCTGCATTACCCCTACCGCATTTGACCTGATGTACTGCTCACTGCTGGGTTTTGGCGTGAAGAAGCTTTATAATGAAGGTTACTCTGCCTGCATGGTCACCTCCGATCCTAAAGGGGATATTTACCCGTTGTTCTTAAAGGATGTGACGGATGAAAACGGCAGGGTCATGCCCAGAATGGTCAATATCAACTCTCAAAAGGCCATGATGGTATATGAGCATACCCTGCAATTCCTTTCTGAACAAGATTATGAAGCGGCACGTGCTTACGTGCCCGATCCTGAAAATTACGATTTTCTGAAAATATTGAACTGGTAACCATTATTGGCCCAGGAGCACCTCGATCGCTTTTTTGGCAAATTCATCCGCCGCGTCCAGGATCATCTGCTCTTCTGAAGGATAGGCTGCCTTCTTTGAAGCAAGCAATTCGCGCGTAACGGAACTGGCTGCTTCGGCGTCACCCTGCAGAAAAGCATAAGCATTCGTAAAAACAGATTCCACGTTTAAAGGAATGCTGTTGATCACCTGCCCGGCGTAATGATCATAAAACTCAATCGAACCTGACAGGCTGGCTTTCTTCAATTGCCTGTATTCTTTGATAAAACAACGGATGGTGTCGACAACCTCATTCCCCTCGTATACATCCCGCTCCTCCTGGTATTCCACCTCCCTGATCTGGTCTGGTCCCACATTGAATTCATCGAGGTTAACCCTTAAACTGAAATGATATTTTCCTCCCGGTTTCTCTTCTTTCGTCTGTCCATACCTCGCTTTTTTATATGCCCAAACGATCTGCGTCAGCTGCTCGTCCATAGCAGAGCTTAACTTACGGCCCGTTTTGTTGTGCAATTCAAATTCAATGGCTGTTGCCCCTGTGAGTATTGCTTTGCGGATCAGCTTATCCATCTCTTTGTAACTGTCGTTCAAACGGGCAAGCTGAAACAGCTCATCATAGGCCTGCCGGGCATCATCAGGCTTATCCGTGCCTAACAACCTCTGTGCACGGGCATAGAGATAAGCGCCGGCCCTGTTCCTGGCTTCTTTGATGCTTTTTGTGTAATCATGATATTCGAGACCCAACCTATGCCTGGTTTTATCCGGCAACCCATTCACCAGTTCCTGCCGTTTATCCATCTTCACATTTATCTTGTATAGCTCAAGCCATATATCAGGCTGCCCGGTTGCCTGCAATTCACGTATACGCTCCTGGTCGGCTGCATTGGCCAGGTTATAGTTTTCTTTCAAAATCCCGATGTCCTTGGTGCGCCCGGGAAATTGCTGTAATTTCTTAACCGAACGCTGAATGTTTTCGTCGTATGTACCGGTGGTTTGTCCGATAGCAGGCAAACAGGCGATCAACATCGCTGAAAAAAGTAAAAACAATGGTTTTATCATGGTCATAATGTTGAGATTATATTTGATAAGTACTAAAAAAAGCTAATTTTGATTCCTGAACTTCAAGAAGTATTAGCACCAAATTTTGTGCTAAAATATATCAAAGTACAATATTTTTTCTTTTATGGCGAAATACCTGGTCAGGTTTATCTTACGTTACAGGCTGTTCAACCTGATCATCATTCTGGCAATCACTGTATTCATGGGCATCTCAGCCACCCGGATGAAGATATCGTATGACTTCCAGCAGATGCTTCCTTATTCGGATACAACCAGCATCGAATACCACCGGTTCAAGGAGATTTTCGGTGAAGACGGATCGGTGATGTTTATCGGGATAAAAAGTGATGATATATTTACCCTTAAACAATTCAATGACTGGTGGGGCCTGACCTATTCCATCAAAGCCATGGAAGGGGTGCAGGAGGTCGTTTCGCTGGCCAGGATCTACCAATTGGAGAAGGACGACAGCCTGCGAAGGCTCACATTCAATCTTGTTTTTGACCGCAAGCCCCGCAGCCAGGAAGAACTCGACAGCCTCAGGGACGTCGTCTTCGGCATCCCTTTTTATGAAGGATTTCTCCTGAACAGGGAAACCGGCGCCACCCTGATGATGATCACCCTTGACAAGGATGAGCTGAAAACCCGGAACAGGGTCAGGCTGGTAAAGGATATCGTCGATCTGACCGGTAAGTTCAGTGAGAACCACGATATAAAAATTCACTATTCAGGGCTCCCTTATATCAGGATAAAAGTAGCCGAAAAACTACAGGAGGAGCAGGTCATCTTTGTCATTGCAGCGCTATTCATAGCCATGGTGATTTTACTGGCTTTTTTCAGGTCGTTCAAAGCGGCCCTGTTCACCATGTTTATCGTCCTGATCAATGTCGCCTGGATCCTTGGGCTGAATGTATTATTTGGCTACAAGCTCACGATCCTGACCGGCATTATCCCGCCCCTGCTCATTGTCATCGTGGTGGAGAACTGTATTTTCATGCTGAACAAGTTCCATCACGAATTCATGCTGCACGGGAATAAAGTGAAATCCCTTTCCCGCATGATCCAGCGGATCGGGAGCGCCAACCTTCTGACCAATGCTACAACGGCAGCCGGCTTTGCCGCTTTTATCGTCACGGGCAACAAGATCCTGGTGGAATTCGGCACGCTGGCTTCCGTCAGCATCCTGGCGGCTTATTTCCTGACCTTATTCCTGGTGCCGATTATCTTCAGCTACCTTCCCGAGCCGAAAGCCAGGCACATCCGCCATTTGGAAACAGGACCGGCCCTCCACCTCATCGCAAAAATTATCCGGATCGTCGAGCGGCGCAGGAACCTGATCTACATCGGAGCCGCTACAGCCATTTTCATTGGCATAATGGGCGTATTGCAGCTCAAGACCTCCGGCAGGATTGTCGATGATATCCAGCAGCGGGATCCTATCTATCGCGACCTGGCCTTCATCGAAGAGAATTTCAAGGGTGTGATGCCCTTCGAAATATCCATTGATACCGGGAGAAAAAGAGGCGTCATGCGCCTGAGCAGCATTGAAAGGATTGATGCGCTGCAGCAGATCATGGCAACCTATCCTGAGATTTCCAAGTCATTGTCTGTCAGTGATGTGGTTAAATTTGCCAGGCAGGCATTCTATAACGGCGACACCAGCTTTTATGGAATCCCCAATACACAGGAATTAAATTTTATGCTTCGGTACCTTCCTAAAATGGAAGCCGGCGGAAAACGGACGATCCTGCATTCATTCCTTGACACCAACATGCAGGTAACCCGGATCACTTCACAATTAGGCAATATAAACACTTATGAGATTCAGGAAATAAGAGATAACCTGAAGCCGGTTATCGACTCCATCTTTCCTGCCAGTGAATACAAGGTGATCATTACCGGTACCTCGATCGTGTTCCTGGAGGGCTCCAAATACCTGATGAAAAGCCTTTTCACCAGCCTGGCCATCGCCATTGCCGTGATCTCCATCCTGATGGCGCTGTTATTCACTTCTGCCAGGATGATCGTGATTTCGCTGGTACCCAACCTTATTCCACTGATCATGACAGCGGGGATGATGGGATATTTCGGCATCACCGTTAAACCATCCACCATCCTGATATTCAGCATAGCGCTGGGAATTTCAGTGGACAATGCCATTCATTACCTGTCCAGGTACAGGCTTTACCTGATCTATCATAACTGGAACATCCGGAAATCGGTCATTTCAGCATTGCAGGAAACAGGCTACAGTATGATCTATTCATCGGTGGTCTTGTTTTTCGGATTTGTCATTTTCACCACCTCATCCTTTGGAGGAACAGCCGCGCTTGGTTACCTGATTTCTTTTACATTGCTGATGGCACTGCTTTCAAACCTGTTCATACTTCCATCCCTGTTATTAACGCTCGATAAACGGATCACCACCCGGAAATTCAAGGAGGCGCTGCTCGATATTTTTGATGAGGATATTGATATCGAACTGGAAGAGCTTGAAATTGAAAAGAAGGTCACGGATTTCTCAGGCTGATAAAAAATCTTGCATCTTTGCAACAAAACTGTTGTAAACAGGTTAATAATCATAGGATCAGATAATAAATCAAACAATTATGAAGGGAATTATCCTTGCAGGCGGATCGGGGACCAGGCTTTATCCGATCACAATGGCCATCAGCAAACAGTTAATGCCTATATATGACAAGCCGATGATTTACTATCCCTTATCGGTGCTCATGCAAGCCAATATTCAGGAGATACTGATCATCTCAACACCGCATGATCTGCCGCATTTCGAAAAATTGCTGGGTGACGGGAGCCGGATCGGGTGCCGGTTCAGCTATGCAGCACAGGAAGTCCCCAATGGACTTGCACAGGCTTTTGTGATTGGCCGGGAGTTCATCGGGAACGATAAAGTTGCGCTCATATTAGGGGATAATATATTTTACGGAACCGGACTGAATAAATTATTACTCGATAATAACGATCCCGACGGAGGGGTTGTTTTTGCCTATCATGTCTCTGATCCCGAAAGATATGGCGTAGTGGAGTTTGATGCTGACAATAAAGCCATCTCCATCGAAGAAAAACCCAGTCAGCCCAAATCAAATTTTGCCGTACCGGGGCTCTATTTCTATGACAATTCGGTGGCAGAAGTTGCAGCCAACATTCGGCCCAGCGCCAGGGGCGAATATGAGATCACGGACGTGAACCGGTGGTACCTGCAACGGAGCAAACTGAAGGTAGGGATTCTTGACAGGGGAACGGCCTGGCTTGATACCGGCACTTTTGAATCGCTGTTGCAGGCGTCACAGTTTGTGGAGGTCATAGAAAACCGGCAGGGGCTAAGGGTAGGATGTATTGAAGAGGTGGCATATCAGATGGGGTTCATTGATGACGAACAACTGGCCAGGGTGGCAGAGCCCTTGCTCAAAAGCGGGTATGGAGAGTACTTGCTGAATCTACTAGGCAGATGATGTTGAATGTTGAATTTTGAATGTTGAATTTTGAATTATCATTGATGGATCAGAATCGTTATCTGGAAGTGATCAATCGGGCGATTGAGGAATTGGACCTGGAAAAGGAGCCCAGGGGGTTGTATGAGCCGATCCGCTATATCCTGGATCTGGGCGGAAAGCGTATCCGGCCTGTGATTTTACTGATGGCTTGTGATATTTATGACGGTGATGAAAATGCGGCGCTGCCGGCAGCGCTAGCCGTTGAAGTATTTCACAATTTCTCCCTTATACATGACGACATCATGGATCGTGCACCACTCCGCAGAGGCAAGCCCACCGTGCATGAGCAATGGAACGCCAACACGGCGATCCTTTCCGGGGATACCATGCTGGTCAAGGCCTATGAACAGCTATTGCAACTGCCAGCGCATATCCTCAAGCCTGCGCTTGAGATATTCAACCGCACTGCGGCAGAAGTTTGCGAAGGACAGCAGTATGACATGGATTTTGAAGACCGTGATGATGTGATGCTGGATGAATACCTGGAGATGATCCGGCTAAAAACCGCCGTTCTGCTCGGCGCCGCACTGAAGCTCGGCGGACTTGTCGCCAATGCCCCTGAAGAAGACCTGGATCATCTCTATACATTGGGGATCGAGACCGGGATGGTTTTCCAGTTAAAAGATGACCTGCTCGACACTTATGGCGATAGTGTCCTGTTCGGGAAAAGACAATACGGTGACATTGTTGCCAACAAGAAAACCTACCTCTATCTCTTAACGCTGAAATCGCTTGTAGGAAAAGACAGGGAGATGCTTGCCCGTTTGTTTGCCAACCAGGAAACTGATCCGGAGGTCAAAGTCAGGAAAGTGCTCCATTATTTTGACAAGGTGAATGTAAAGGAACTGACCGAAAGAACAATATTGGAACATTACCGGAAAGCACAGGCAGCTTTTCATGCGTTACAAATCCCTGATGAGAAGAAGCAAATTCTCTCGGACTTTACCGAAATGCTGCTGGGCAGGAAATTTTAAATATCGGATCGCTGCCCCCTCACCTCTTCCAATGCATTGACCAGATCTTCCCATTGGCTAATCTTATTATTTAATTCTTTCTCGCTGGAGGCATATTTTTGAAGTGAGGAGTTAAATAATGCCTTATCTGCAATATTCGACGGATCGGCAAGTAATGTGCTCAGTCTCCTCAATGTCGTCTCCAGATCATGTATTTCATCCTCTATTTTCTGCACCTGTCCGGAAAGCTTTCTGATATCACGATCGAGCTGTTTTCGCTTTTCATACAACTGTTTGTTATCAGAATTATCAACCGAAGGATTTCCTGAAGATATTTTCAAGTGGTTCTTTTCGAGCTCACGTAATGATCTGAGGCGTCTTGATTCTAAAAAATCGTAGATATCCCCTATATATTCCCTGATCCTGTGATCGTGAAATTCATAAACCTTGTTGGTCAGCCCCTGCAAAAAATCACGGTCGTGTGAAACAACAATCAGCGTACCCTGGTACTGGATCAGGGCATTTTTTAGGATATCCTTCGATTGCATGTCCAGGTGATTGGTAGGTTCGTCAAGAACCAATAGATTGGCAGGGGTCAATAGCAGCTTGGCCAGGGCCAGGCGGGCTTTTTCACCACCCGAGAGTACTTTTACCTTCTTATCGATCTCATCTTCTCCGAAGAGAAAGCCTCCCAATAAGGTACGGATTTTGGTACGGATTTCGCCCACCGCCACTTTGTCGATCGTATCAAATATCGTCAGCTCCGGGTCAAGCATTTCTCCCGGATTTTGGGCATAATAGCCCAGTTTCACGTTATAGCCTATTTTCAGCTCGCCATCATGCTCCAGCGCACCTATAATAATCCTGGCAAGGGTGGTCTTGCCTTCGCCATTCTTTCCGACAAAGGCGATCCTGTCGCCCTTTATGGCGGCGAAGCTGATCCGGTCGAGCACGAGTTTTTTACCGTATTGTTTGGTGAGAAGCGCAGCTTCCACAACCACTTTTCCGGAAGCGGGAGCATGGGGGAACCTGAAATGAATGGAGGAAGTATCCAGGTCATCGATTTCGATCTCATCCATTTTCTCGAGCATCTTGATCCGTGACTGAACCTGGCGGGATTTGGTATTCTTATAGCGGAACCGTTCGATAAACCGCTCAATCTGCCGGATCTGCCGCTGTTGATTGTTGAATGCGGCCTGTTGTCCCTCCAACCTTGTTTCCCGTTGTTTTACATACTCAGAATAGGTTGTTTTATAGTCATAGATCTTACCGAGCTCAATTTCAATCGTACGATTGGTGACATTGTCCAGAAAAGCGCGATCATGGGATACCAATACGACGGCCCCCGGATATTCGATAAGGAAACTTTCAAGCCACTGGATGGATTCAATATCGAGATGATTTGTAGGCTCATCGAGTAATACAAGGTCGGGTTGGCGAAGCAGGATTTTAGCGATCTCCACGCGCATTTGCCAGCCCTGGCTGAATTCATTCAGCGGGCGGTTAAAATCCTCTCTCTGAAATCCAAGGCCCATCAGCACTTTTTCCACATCTTCCGCCAGGGTATGGCCACCATGAATGCGATGTTTCTCATTCAACTCGGCCAGCTGATCAGCCAGTTTATGATAGCCTTTCGATTCATAATCGGTCCTGGAAGTCAGACCCTCTGATATTTCACTAATATTTTTTTCTATTTCCCTGATTTCCCGGAATGCGGTCAATGCCTCTTCCATCACCGTAAGTGTATTATGAAGATGGATTTCCTGTGGAAGATACCCGGTTGTTTTATCACCCGGTATGACGACCACTCCCTCGGCCGGCTTCTGAGTTCCAAGGACTATTTTTAACAATGTTGTTTTACCGCTTCCATTCTTGCCAACCAGACCGATTCTGTCCTTTTGATTGATGATAAAACTGACATTCCGGAAAAGGGGTGTTCCGCCAAACTGAACAGATATATTTTGGAGAGAAAACATTAAAAGACAGATCAGTTGATAAAATTAGACATTTTTTTCACTAAAAAAGGCCGGTTACCTGTGGCAACCGGCCTTATGATATCTGTTATGATTTCAGATTATCTCTGAATGGTCAGTGTACGGGTGGTTACCCCTTCGGCAGTTTCAACCCGCACCATGTAGATACCGATGGTATAGGTCCTGGTGGTCAGTTCATACTGCTGTCCGGTTACCAGCTCGTCGCTGATCAATTGGCCAAGCGCGTTGTAAACGGTTACCCGCTTCAGTTCCTGGCTGGTGGTGATGAACACGTGGTCGCTGGCCGGGTTCGGGTACAGGTTGAAGCTGTATGCCCCGCTGCCCGGTTCGCCGATGCCCACGTTGATGATTTCGCAAACATCCAGGCCATTAGTATCCACGCCAAGCTTATCGCTTTCGCACACGTCGATGTCGCTCGCCCAAACCGCACTCACCATATAGCAATACAGTGCGTTCGGCAGGTCGGCGTCAGTATAGGTCGTCGCCTCCGTGAAGCCGATCAGCTCATACGCGCCGCCTTCGGTGCTCCGGTATACATTGTAGCCGGCCAGCTCCCTCGAACCACTGGCATAGCCAAAGGTCGCGTTGGCGCCGGCTACATGGGCCGGATCCGTCGTCAGGGCCATTGTCCCTGGCGTGGCATTCGGGGTCTGTTCCTTAGCCAGCGGCATCGTCACACCCATCACCGTCTGGACATGCACCTGGATGTTCCAGTTGTAGTCCAGCTCGGGGTTGATCTGCAACAGCGTCTGCCAGCCTCCGAAGTTCATCATGTTGCCATAGCCGTCGATCGCCGGACCGGCATCACAGCCCGCCGGATAACCCGCCGTGGTGTTCACATTGTAACCTACCCACAGCTCCTGGGTGACGTCGATCGGTACGGGTGTTGTCAGCGTGATGTAGTTCCACTGGTCGATCAGCGGGTTGCTCACCAGCTGGTCTACTACCATGTTCGCCGCGCCGGCGCCTACCCATACGCGGATGCGATAGGTACAATTGGCTTCGTACGGGTAGAAGGCTACCTGCGTCACCGCCGCGCCCTCAAAGGCTGCCAGGTGTACAGGCTCCCAGCGCGCCGCCACGTCAAAGTCGGCCGCACCGCCGGTGCCGATGGCATTGTAATTCACGCCGTCGTCCCAGTGGATCCACTCATCGATCTCAAAAGTCGGAGGCGCTTCCCAGTTCAGGATCACGTCTGCCCAGTCTACCGTCGAGGTCAGTTCCGTCGGAGCGTCGCATACACGGTAAATATGGATATTGTCCACAAACCAGCTCACGATGTTGAGCGAGTTGGCGCCCTCGGCCACAAAACGTACCTTGAACACCTTGTCCATCGCCTGGGTGCGAATGTCCAGGCTTTCGCTCATCCACAGAATGTTCCCGTCGATGTTGCTGTACTCGGCTACCGTCGACCATACCTTGCTCGTCCAGTTCCATACCTGTACCTTCAGCATCTCCTCGCCTGTCGGCTGGTAAGATACCAAACGCAGGTCATAATCCAGCATGATCCTGCCTTCGGTCATGCCGTAAGCACACAAAGGATAGCTCTCCAGGCCAACAGAGTAGTCGGTCAGTTGGGGATCCCAGCTGAACTCGGCCGAGGGAGCCGGGTTACCGGCCTGGCCGTTGATGCTCCAGTTGGATCCGTCGGTTGCCCAGTTGTTCACGTCAAAGTTGCCCAATGCCCATGTCTCCATGAACTCCAGCTCATAGCAGTAACCTACCGTTACCATCGCCGGGCCCTCTTCCTTCGACTCGCCCGTTTCGTTCGGGTAGCCATAGGGCGTCAGGTCATAAACACCGGTGACCGTGTAAGCATAAATGCCCGGGTCAAGGTCGGTATCGAGGCCCTGCTGCTGGATCCAGTTCTGGTTGTACGGGCCCACATGAGCCTGGTACTTCACAAATTCACCGTCGCGGTAAATGTTGTAGCCCAGCAAGTTGGCCGGCACGTTGTTGGACGGGCCGGGGGGGAGGGCTGTCGCCAGCTCATACAGGAAGTATACATCGTTCTGCGAGTTGCCGCCGATGCTCACCGTGCCTGATACCAGGTTCGGGTGGGTGAACAGACCGCCGGCGATACCGGTGCCCGTGATCAGTAATTCGCTCACATCCTTGGTGAAGCCGGTCTGCTGCTGCAGGGCGATATCCAGCTGGACGATCACGTTGCCCGAACCATCCTGGGAGAAGCCCCACAGGAACGGGCCGTCTGTTGTCCACTTGTCATAGGCAAAACCGTAGTAGCTGCCGTAACTGCCCACAGGGAAGCTGCTCAGCTGGGTGCCGCTCTTGTCGAACAGGGTAATGGCCGTCGACCAGTTGTTCGCCCAGAAGCCGTCGAACTGCTCGTCATAGGCTATCGCGCGGACAGCCGTCGGGGCATTGAACGTGCCGATCTGGGTGTTGGTCTCGAATTCCCATTCATATACCGTGTTGGCGCCCTGGCCGCCGAACATGTGCGTGGTGGTCGGGTCATAGGCCATGTCGCGGATGCCGTTGATGCTGCCTACAGTCACCGCTCCGACATAGCTGCCGTCCAGGTTGTATTTCTGGAAGCCGTTGGCGTTCCACATCGCGGTGTATAGGAACGCCCCGTCGCTCTCGGCGCCGGCCTCCCCGTTGTTAACCGCTGTGGCGAAGGCCAGCTGCAGATCCCATACGTCACGCGTGGCGTCGGATTCCTCAATGGTGCGTACCATCGGGGAGTACTCGTTCAGAGGGTTCGCAAACTCGGTCCGTGGCTGTTCGCTGATCAATGCAAGGCCCGTCACGCCTTCCAGCGGCGGATCCCAGATCAATATCGCTGCATCGTCTGGAGCGGCGCCCGTCAGGTTGCGCGGCGGAAACAGGTAACGGCAGGTGAAGGTGTAGTAATCCTTCGCCGACAAGCCGCTGCTGTAACGCGCTGCCACGCTCGCCGTATAGGTCTGCCCGTAGGTCAGCGGCGCATAGTCCCATTCGGTCACCTCGGTCGTGCCCACAAAGGCGTCATCCAGGAATACCCAGAAGTCGATGTAGTTGGCCGCCGGTTCAGGTACCTGGACCAATACATTATCGATCGCCCAGCCTGAGGCATATTCGCCCGCATCGTCGGCATGGAATGCAAACCATACCTGTGCAGGGCCGGTCTCTCCGCTGAAATCTGTAAGATCCAGCTCGATGTTGGTCCACGATGTGGACGGCATCACCTGGTAGTAAACCTCCCAGGTAGCCCCCGCATCCAGCGAGTATTCCACAAATGCCAGCTGGCTGTAAACGCCCGTGTAGTAGCTGTCGAAGCTCAAAGCATAGCCTTCGCTCTCGCGAAGATCCATCGGCGGGGTGATCAGATAGTCGAGGTCGCCAATATTGCCAGAACCGGCCGCGTCGTCATTGGCGCAGGCATAGTAGCTGTCCCACGATGGGATCACAAAGTAGGTGCTGCTGCCATCCTGCGTCCGGAACCAGCCCACACCATTGGTAAAGGACTGCCAGCCTGCCGGCGGGAACAACGCTTCTTCAAAGCCTTCGTCCAGTGCGGTCCGCAATGGCTCGCACCACGTAGCTTCAAGCGTCAATGGATCCACATACAGGCAGGTCGGGGCATACTTCTTCTCCTGTAGCACCACGTTGAACACCTTGTTGGCGTTGATCAGAACGTTGTTCAGCTTGTAGATGTCATAGCCTATCTTGATCACCGTCAGGTCGTAGCGGCCTTTCCACACCTCGTCGAACTCAACCGTGCCGCTGCTAGGGGTAACAGCGAAGTAGGTCTCATACGGGTATTCCAGGCCTTGCAGCGTCACCTCCGCGTTGATCGGCTCCAGGCCTGTCGAAAGGGTCACGTTGACAGTTACCTCAACCTGCATCAGGTGGCCGACGATGTTGGAGATGGTATAAGGTGAATACAGGCCACTGGTGTATAGAACTTTCACACCATAGGCATACCAGCCCATCGGAAGGCCTGCCCAGGCATAATCGTTGTAGTAAAGGTTGGCTGTAGTAGCCAGTTCAGTCAGGGTACCGGCTGCCGGTGATCCGTTCGGGTCGAAGTCCGAGTAACGGGCCACGCGGTAGTTCACCACGTCACGGTTGCTCATGCCCTCCACGCCACGGTATTTCACCTGGTTGCTCTCATAACCGGCCATGGGGGCGGGCAATGTGCCGCTGGCTGTCATCCCGTAGTCCTTCCAGTTGGCAGGAACCTTCGGGGTGGCTCTCCAGGTCTTTGTCGCGTTGTCAACCTGCATATTGTCGCCCTGGGGTCCGCTTACCCACGCGCGCATCATGAAATCCTGCAGCGGGGAAAGGGTCCAGCCTGTAACCGGTGAGAAGTTGATATAGCTCTTGAAATAGGTCGGAAGGTCGGTATCGATACCGATCGGGGCGGCAAACGGCGCGTTGGTCGACTGGTAGGTCGCCAGGTAGAAGTCGCCTTCGGTAATGGTGGCGCTCAGCCAGTCGAAGCTCACCCAACCGTAGTTGTTCACTGTCACGCCGCTCGAATCGAGCATGGTGCCCGGAAGGCCGTTGGGACCGTCAGCGGCAAATACCGCCACCCCAAACTGGGTGCCCAGGAACGGGCCGGGGAAGCTGCCGTCGCCGACAAATACCTTACCGCCAATGATGGTGGCCGGATAGCCTGCAGGGGTGAATTTCACCGCCTTCCAGCTGCCGGCGTTGTTGAACAAGAAGAAGTCTTCTGCCGAGCCGTCGTCAAGGACGATCTCGTAGGGGCCCTGCGGCAGCGCCCAGGTAACCTCGCACCAGGTGTCGTTATCCATTACTTCGGCAAATACAAACGGTACGCCGTAGTTCATGTCCCACATGCCGATATTGATCGGGGTGACAACGCCCTGTAATGCCAGGGTATCCTCAACCGTAACGGTCATATACCCCAGCTTGGCAAAGACAACATCATAGCTGCCCTCGTCAACATACAGGCTGTAATGTCCATCGTCATTTGTTTCCGCCTGGAAAGGACCAGCCGTGACAGTAACGCCCGGCAAGGGCTGGTTGTTATTATTATCATGCACGTAACCGGCATATTGTGCAGGCATATAAACATGCATGGTATTGAAAACGATCACCTCTTCATTGTTCGGGTCATTCGAAACCACCAGCAGATCCTGGTAATAGGTTCCCGGATCATAACCGGTCGCATCGTAAGTGATGGCGATCTGGCGGAACTGGCCCGGGTTGATGATACCCGAGGAGGGGTTTACCTCAACAATGAAACCAGACTTGATGATCACCGTGTAATCCTCAACCTCTCCATAGGATGTTGAGCCGCAGGGATCAGGGGTCTGGGCATAGGTGATGCGCACCCTCAGACGGGTAGGTCCTGCTTCGGCATCATCGGGCACCGTAATATTGGCCGTATAGGGGCCAACGCCCGGGCTGCCGCTGACAGTGATATTGCCGTCATCGTAAAAGTCCTCGTTCTGGTTCCAGTCGACCCAAATGCCGCACTGGTCAGCCGTCCAGATCGGGTTACCGTTGGTAACGGTGATCTGGTAGGTCTCCCCGGCTTCTATCTCGGTCGAAATATACGTGTAATCGCCATACTGCGTACAACCCGATGAATTATCGATCGTGTTGAACTGAACGCGTGAGATGTACTCGTCGCATCCGCCGCTGCCGGCGCAATAGGCGCGCGTGTCATCGGTCATGCCATCCATGAAATCGGGGAAGGCAAAGTATAATGAGCCAATCCCGGTATTGTAAATAGTGGTGTAAACCGTCACCTGGTGGTCTACCCATACCCAGCCCTCGAGCGACATCGGGTCGATGTAAATCTGCGGGTTGGGCCACAGGATACATTCGGGACCGGCAGGGGCGGTAGAACCTTCGTCATAGACAGCCTGCACCGTGTAGCAATATTCTCCAAAATCGGGCAGAATATCATTAAAATAGGTATTGGTCGTTGTTCCGATAATGGTTCCATCGCGTTTGACCATGAAGAACTGGAAGGCGTCGCCGTCCCATGACCAGGTCAGCGATGTTGTACCTGCGATCGGGTCTGTCAGGACCACTTCCAGGTCTGTCGGCGGGATGAGCGGGTTGCCCATGATGATCATGGTCACCGGGACAGTGATGGTTGCCACATTAGGATCAGAGGTGAAGACGATATCGGCCGTAAAAACCTGACCTGCTTCTGTACCGGCAGCATTCAGGTTGGTGGGGATGTTGTTCACCCCGCCGAACGGAGGCACAATGC
>JAHYJL010000033.1 GCA_019429045.1 Bacteroidales bacterium | reverse complement strand
AATCGCCGTCGTAATGAATTCCCGCCGAAAGGTAGCCCGGATCGGCCTCATTCACTTCGATGATGAGAATATTCTTTCCGTCATTCGCCGAGATTTCGTAATTCACCTGCTCGAAAAAGCGCGATCCGTACATCAGGCGAATGTTTCTTTCGATATCTTCCAGCGAAAGCAGCGTATCCTTGTCAAAATTGAAATAGTTTTCAAAATAGGCTTCAGACATCTGATCATATCCTTTGATCCTGACGTCATGAATCTTGATTTCATCCAAAGGTTTGGTGATGAACTCCTTCATCGGCTTGTATTCGATTTCGTTCAGGCTGTCGGCCAGGGCTTTCAGTTGGTCATAAAAGGGCTTGCTTGTGCGCTCCCCGAATGCAATGATGGAATCGAACCTTGCGAAATCCAGGATGCCGTATTTTGTATCGAGCGGGATATAGATATCAGACAACTCCCGCCCGATCCGGTTTGTTTCGGTCCTGTGAAAAATAATGATCTGATCGAGCACACCCGCCAGTGATGTGAACTCTTCCCTTGTGCTCCGCAGCGGCGGCTGGTCGTCGCCCGATACAATGATATCCGCTCCCATGGCCTTCACGTTTTTCACCGGAAAGTTATTTATCACTCCGCCATCTACAAGGTATAAGCCCTGATAATCAATGGGAGAGAAATAGCCAGGAATAGACATACTCGCCCTTATCGCCATCGGCAGGTAACCTGACCGGAGCTCCACCTCATCGCCGGTTAAAAGATCCGTTGCGATGCAAACAAAAGGGGTAGACAGGTCATTGAAATCATCCGTCAGGAAGAAAGGGGAGAAGTAATGGTTTAGCATAAGGTTGATTTCCTGTCCTTTGTATAAGGACGGACTTATGGTGACGCTCTTTTCTTTGATAGGTAAGGTAATGATAAATCTCTCGGCAAATTCTTTTTCCTCGAAAGCCACATATTTTCGCTCGATCTGGTCGGTCAGCAATGCATTCCAGTCGATCGACCGGACCATTTTTTCGATAGAATCGGGATGGTAACCCGCAGCGTAAAGCCCGCCGATGATGCTGCCAATGCTTGTCCCTCCAATATAATCGATTGGCAACTCCGCTTCATGGATCATTTTCAGCAGGCCGATATAGGTAAAGCCCTTCGCTCCTCCCCCGGCAAGCACCAGGCCGACGGTGGGGCGGGTCTTTGATGTGGGATCATCAATTGCATCACTGTCCTGCTGAGCATTCAATGACAAGAAACTTGTCGAAAATAAAATAACAAGCAGGGAGAAAATGAAATATAATAAACCTGGTCTGGTCATGGCGGGTCATTTGTTTCATTAAGTAAAGATAATAAAAACCACCGTCTTTAAATGTACAATTCATGATGCATGAGTGGACAAGTATCAAAGAAACATCAGCGCTACGCCAGCTACGCTGATCATGGCGCCGGCGATTTCCAGCCAGGAGAATTTCTGTTTGAAAAGCATAACAGATGGCGGGATTATCAGGATGGGCACAATGGCCATGATGGTGGCGGCGATGCCCGTATGGGTGTATTTTACGGCCAGCAGTGAGAATGAGATGCCGAGGAAGGGACCGAAGAACGAGCCCAGTGCGATGGTGCGCATGCTGGGGGCGTCTTTCAGGGCCTTCCGGATCAGTTTTCCTTTTCCCAGCAGCAGTATGATCAGGGCGTATCCTGCCACGGCAATAATGATCCGGATGTGCGAGGCGGCAAATGCATTGTAATCGCGCATGCCGTATTTGCTGAGCACCAGCCCTCCTGCCTGTCCTGCCGCCCCGATAAGTGCAAACAGGAGCCCTTTCAGGGAATAATTCAGCCTGATTTTCTTCCCGCTACCCGGGCGGGAGAAAATGGCCAGGAATATCCCCCCGACAGTCAGGAACATGCCAAAAAGGTGCAACGGGGTCATCTTTTCACCGAGCAATCCCCATCCGATCAGGGCTGTCATTGGCGGCACGAGGGTCATGACCAGCATGGCAACGCGGGAGGTGATCAGGGGGTAGGATTTGAAGAGGAAATAATCGCCAAGGACCAGTCCGACGATCCCGGAGAGCCCAAGCCAGAACCAGGCGAACGGAGTGGCGTCGAGCGGCAGGAAACTGCCCCGGATAAAAAATGACAGTATGCCCAGCAGGAAAAAGGCCAGCACCAGCCGGATCATGTTCACTGCCAGCGATCCGACCCGTTTGCTGGCATGCTCGAACGACAGAGCCGTGATGGTCCAGAAGATCGCTGTAGCCAGCGCCGCGAGTTCGCCGGGATGGGATGTCATATCAGGCGGGTGCCATTAAATCTTAATTGGATTTGATAATTTTATGCTGTAGGTTCACACCAGTGGTTGTTCTTGCCTTTAGCATATATACACCTGAAAGCCAACTGCTTAAATCAATCTGGATTAGACCGGCTCCGGTTTCTGCTGTGCGATGGATCATCACTTGTCCATAAGTGTTGAGAATAGTAATGTTCAGAAGCTCATTGACCGTCTCCCCATATTCCACAGTAATGACATCCTTTGCCGGGTTCGGGTAAATTTTGAGCACACCTGCACTATTTTCCCCGACGCCGGTGCAGTCGTCGATCAGTACATCGAACGATTGAGACTCCATCTCGCAGCCATCGGCGCTGGTTTCGGTGACTTTAACCATTCCCGTGCCGGGGGCGCCCCAGGTGACCTGGATGGCGTGCATCCCAGCACCGGCGGTAATCGTGCCCCCGGTGACCTCCCAGTTGAAATTACTGCCCGTGTTGTTCGCGGTGGAATAAAGAACGCCGGGTTCATAATCACAAACTTCCGCCTGGCCTGTTATTTCGGGTTGCGGCGGGGCGGCTACAGATACCTGAAGCTGTCCGGAGGGGCTTCCCGATCCGCAGGAATTCACGCCTGTGACAGAAATGAAAGCCATCCCCGTAAAATCATCTGCCCAGTCGACCAGGGCTGTCTGGCTTGTGCCCGTGATGCTGCCGGCATAATCTGGGGTAATTGACCATTGGTATGAAGTAGCATTGGTGGATCCTGTTGTTGTATACTCAACCGCTGAATGATTGTTGCACTCCTGGGTCGGGCCTGTAGGCGTTGCAGCTGTTGTAGGCATCTGGATCACGTAAATATACGAATTACCGATCATCTGGTTGGAGCAGTAATCGGTATAAGCCTGGCAGGTGTAAATGCCCGTTGCGGCCTGGTAACCAAAATTCAGGGCCGATCCCGTTCCCGGAAGGATGGTGCCGGTCGGAACATTGTCCAGATACAGCTCATAATTAACGCCTGTCTCCGATCCATCGAGGGTCAGCTCTACACCTGGCCCCCCTTCGCAATAACCCGCTCCGTCGGATAGGGTGAACTGCATCGGGGTATAGTAAATTTCCGCCGAAAGTTCTTCCGACCATATACCGTTGCCGCAGTCGTTGATCGCCCTGGCTTTTACCACATAAGCGCCCATATAACCCGTGGCCGGGATAAAGGTGGCGTTTGTGTCAGGCCCGCTGATTGTGCCGGCATTGGAAGGATCGACAGTCCAAAGGTATGTCGTGGCCCACTGGACCAGGTTGGTATAATAAACTACACTGGTTGTCCCGTAACATACCTCGGTTTGCCCCCAGGGGGTATTGGCCTGTACCGGATCGGTGATCACATAGATGTAATCTTGCGAAAGCAACGTATCGTAAACTGTCCCGTCATACACGATGAGCTCCACATCATAGCTCCCTACCGTGTTGTATTGAACCACAGGATTCTGCAAAGTGGAAGCAGGGGGATTCCCTCCTTCAAAGGTCCAGTTCCAGGATACGATCTGCCCGCCAGACTGATCAATGAAATCTACGTATGAATTGACACAGGGCGTGGTGCTGTTGCTCGCGAAGTTCGCATTAGCAGACAAGGGCTGCAAATCGTTCAACGCCACTTTTTGGGCCTGCAGGCACTCCTTGGTTCCATCATTCTGGATGAATGCTACCAGTTCACAGTGATTGTTAACCCAGCTTGGATCCTTGGTGAATTGCAGACTGAGGGTTACCGAACTCTGGTTGGTCCAGTCAATGGTAGTGCCGTTCTGATCCGGAACCATCAGGCGGTTGACAAAATTCAGGTGGCTTTGTCCCTGCCAGGAGTAAACGATTTCGGATTCCGTCAAGGTCAGATGAACCTTCAGGTTGCCCCAGCTCCCGGCTACCTTGTTGATCACCAGCTGGATGTCATAGGTCTGGCCGGAAGCCTGCCCGTATATCTCAATGGTGAAATCGCTGTTAATCGCAATCCGTTGCTGATATAGTGGAAGATAATTTGAATACATGCTCTGGGAATAACTCCCACCTACATACGACAATATGCCATCAAAAAAAGCGGTCGGATAGCCTGAAATGTTGTAGTAGGAATTCCTGGCGTTGGAGTAAGTGTTGGCAAACGGGTCGCCGTTGTGATTCTCGATCACAGCCACCTGGCATCCGTTGGCAATAAGATCATCCGCGCCCATGGCCGCCCCCGGGCAGTACTGGCACCATGTCCCGGTGCCAATCTCCAATACGACCTGTTCCCGTGGGACCTGCTGGGTGTGAGCAGTCATGATCCATAAACCCGCAACAATTAGAAGTAGAAGCTTCTTCATAAATTAAGTTTTTAGTTATCAGAATTTTGATACACGCAAAAGTAGCGAGAAAATGAAATATCAATCTTCCCCTGTTAATAACTATATTCTTAAATTAATTCTCACAATTCGATCCCCTTGACACTTACCGTTTTGGCACGGTAGCCAAAGGGCATCCCATCTCCAAAACCCAACCAAAAAAATTATCAATAATTGTTGAAAAGTACCAGCAATATGATGTAAAATATTGTTTGTCAATACGATATGAATTGCTAACGACCTTATGTTGAAAAAATGATTGTCCAAAACCCTTATTCTTAATGTATTTTAGCCAAAGCGAATTTCCCCCCAATTAAATTTTTAAATGGATTGAAGTTAAGTCAATTAGGATATAGTTATCTGTAACAACCGGAGAGATGATGGAATTGGAAAAAACTTTGTTTGACAGCCTGGAAAAGGAAAAGACGGCTGACCAGGTTCTTGGCAAAGAGAATGATTATTACAAGGAGATGCTGGAGCACCGGCAACGGCCGGCGGTTGAAGAGCTTCATATGCAGGAGGAGGCGCTGACTCCCGGGGTAAGCCATGTTCGCGAAGAAGAGGGCCCGGATGTTTCTTTGCAGGCCTATCCATATGAGGAGGTGCAGCAATATGCCACCGAATATTTTAAAGGCGATACGCTGGCGGCCAACGTGTGGATCAACAAATACGCCCTGAAGAACAGCGATAACCAGTTGTTCGAACGGACGCCCGACGATATGCACCGCCGGCTGGCGCGCGAGATTGCACGGATTGAAAGCAAGTATCCTGATCCGATCAGTGAAGATGAGATCTTCTACCTGTTGAAAGACTTTAAATACATCGTTCCGCAGGGAGGCCCTATGGCCGGGATCGGTAATAACTTCCAGATATCCTCTCTTTCCAATTGTTTTGTTATCGGCAACAAGGGCAATTCCGACTCTTACGGCGGGATTATGAAGATCGACCAGGAGCAGGTGCAGCTCATGAAGCGCCGCGGAGGCGTGGGGCACGACCTGTCGCATGTCCGCCCGACCGGCAGCCCGGTGAAGAACAGCGCGCTGACCTCTACAGGCATCGTACCGTTTATGGAGCGCTACTCCAATTCCACCCGCGAGGTAGCCCAGGACGGCAGGCGGGGAGCCCTCATGCTCTCCATCTCCATTAAGCATCCCGATGCCGAACGCTTTATCGATGCCAAGCTGGAACAGGGAAAGGTTACAGGAGCAAACGTTTCTGTCAAGATCGACGATGAGTTCATGAATGCTGTCAAGGAAAATATTCCTTATGTGCAGCAGTTCCCCATTCAGTCGGATAATCCTTTGGTAAGAAAGGAGATCGATGCCGGCCAACTCTGGGCCAAGATTATCCGCAACGCGTGGAAATCGGCCGAGCCGGGGGTATTGTTCTGGGATACCGTGAAGCGCGAGGCCGTCCCCGATTGTTATGCCGACCTGGGCTTCAAAACCGTTTCCACCAACCCATGCGGGGAGATACCCCTTTGTCCTTACGACAGCTGCCGCTTGCTTGCGATAAACCTTTACAGCTACGTCGAAAATCCTTTCACCCAGCACGCGGTGTTCAACGGCAGCCTCTTCAGCCGCCATGCCCGTCACGCGCTCAGGATCATGGACGATATTATCGACCTGGAGCTTGAAAAGATCGAACGGATCATCAAAAAGATCGAGGACGACCCGGAGGAGGAGGAGATCAAGGCGATCGAAAAGAACCTTTGGCAGAACATCCGGGAAAAATGCATCCAGGGGCGCCGCACCGGCATCGGCATCACCGCCGAGGGCGACATGCTCGCCGCACTCGGGCTGCGCTACGGCTCCGACGAAGCCATCACTTTTTCCACCGAGATCCACAAGCTGCTCGCCCTGGAAGCCTGCCGCTCTTCGGTTGACCTGGCCCGCGACCGCGGCGCCTTCCCCATCTACGATGCCGAAAGGGAAAAGGACAACCCCTTTGTCAACCGCATCCGGAAGGCCGACCCGCAGCTGTATGAGGACATGACCAAATTTGGCCGCCGCAACATCGCCATGCTCACCATCGCCCCGACCGGCAGCGTGAGCATCTGCACCCGCACCACCAGCGGCATAGAGCCGGTCTTCATGGTCACCTATAAGAGAAGAAGGAAAGTGAACCCGAACGATATGGATGTCCGCATCGATTTCGTGGACGAAATAGGCGATTCCTGGGAAGAATACAACGTTTTCCATCCCAAGTTCGAAGAGTGGCTGAAGGTGAACGGCTACAGCCCCGAAACGGTGAAAACCTATCATGACGAGGAGCTTCAGCAGCTCATCGAAAAATCGCCTTATTACAAGGCCACCTCCAACGATATCGACTGGGTGAGCAAGGTAAAGATGCAGGGCGCTATCCAGAAGTGGGTGGACCACTCCATCAGCGTTACCGTCAATGTACCAGCCGACACCCCGGAAGAACTGGTCAGCCAGATCTATATGACCGCCTGGGAGAGCGGCTGCAAGGGGATGACCATTTACCGCGACGGTTGCCGTACCGGCGTGCTGCTGAAAGACGACAGGAAGAAAGAGAAGGAAGAAGAGAGCACCGCATGTTTCCGGGAGACCTCCGCACCGAAGCGGCCGAAGGTGCTCGAAGCCGAGGTGCTGCACTTCCAGAACGACAAGGACAAGTGGGTGGCCGTGATCGGGCTGCTCGACGGCAAGCCCTACGAGATCTTCACCGGTGAGGCCCAGGGCTTCTTTTTGCCCGAATGGGTGAAGACCGGGCAGATCATCAAAAACAAGCTCGAAGACGATAACTCCCGGTACGACTTCCAGTTCACCGATAAATACGGGTATAAAGTAACCATGGAAGGCCTTTCCCGGCAATTCAACGCCGAATTCTGGAACTATGCCAAGCTCATCAGCGGCATATTGCGCCACGGCATGCCGATGCCCTTCGTGGTGCACCTGGTCGAGAACCTGCAGTTGGAGACCGAATCGATCAACACCTGGAAGAACGGCGTGGTCCGCGCCCTGAAACGGTACATCCCCGACGGCACCAAGGTCGCCAAAGAGAAATGCCCCACCTGCGGCGAAAAAGGAACCCTCATCTACAAGGAAGGCTGCATGATCTGCACGGCGTGCGGGGATTCGAAATGCAGTTAGGACAATAGGAAAGGGACTCCATCCCTGTATGGAGGGACGGAGTCCCTTTTTTGATAATGTTACGACTGCCGCAATGACTACAGTGAAGTTTGCTCTCTTTGGTCTTAATGTGAAATATTACACTTCCCTCTTTGTACTCCGTCTTTATATATTCCTGATCCACCAGACCGAAAGCATGATAAAGTAATGATGTGCTCATAAATATTCAACTCTTTCAACCAAATATATTCAAAAGTACGCATCTTTGTGATGAACCTTAATTCTAAATATTAAATTACGGCTTATAATAAATAAGCCTTCGCCTGGCACGGCCCAACAACTTGTCCCACAACCAGCAGATGAAATCCCATTGCACTTCGCGTTAATCATTCTTCTTTTCATTCCAATGAATCAAGAGATCGCAGATAACCAAAATTGATGCAAACACCTAAAGAATAACAATTTGATAAGTCATGCCCGCCTCTCCCTTCCCAACCCTCGAAAATTTGTAAATTCGAGGCACTGAGTTATTGAATGACTATTTCGGACTATATCCTGCCACTCATTCCGGAGCAAACCAGGCCAGTTTATAATAGATTAAGAAAATACCACCATTTCACATTAAGAATGCTGTGTTAGCAAATTCTTGAAACTAATTCCGGGGAGCATGAATAAGCAATGTATATTTGACATAAATTGTCAAGTGAGGATCGCCGGTTATGCAAAATTTTGGCTTATTTATCAGGAGTTTACGGGAATCAAGGGGGCTTAAGTTAAAGCAAGTCGCATCTGTTATTGAAATAGACCAGGCCTTGTTAAGCAAAATAGAAAGAAGCGAACGGATGGCTACCCGGAAACAAGTTCTTTCATTCGCACGGTTCTTTGGCGTCAACGAAAGAAAATTACTATCGATGTGGATGGGAGAGAAAATAGCCAATGATCTGAAAGACGAAGAGTTTGCCGGAGATGCACTGAAAGTGGCAAAGAGAAATATTCGAAATCTTAATACTAATACCGCTCATGTATAAGGAGCCTAATATCGATAATCATCCTGCTGAAACCTTAACAATTAATCTTCCTGATAAAAGATTAAAACCGTTTCTAAAATGGGCAGGCGGGAAAACGCAATTGATTCCCGTATTAGCTGATTTTATTCCGGCGAATTACAATAAATATATTGAGCCGTTCGTCGGTGGGGGAGCGCTTTATTTTTACCTTAATCCTGACCAGGCTGTTATTGCAGACTCGAACCTGGAACTTATAACGACTTACAAGACCATCCGGGATAATGTTGATGATGTTATTGGGATTTTGGCATCTTACAGGAATGAAGAATCTTTCTATTATAAAATACGGTCATTGAACACTTCAAAACTATCGGTCCAGGAAAGGGCGGCCCGGCTGATTTTTTTAAACAAAACATGCTTTAACGGCTTATACCGGGTCAACAAAAAAGGTGTTTTCAATGTGCCTTACGGGAAAGGGAATAATGAATTTCTTAATGAAGATCTGTTGAGAGATGTGGCTGTCTTTCTTAGAAATACCCTGATTTTACATTCGGATTACATAGATGTTTTAAGGGAATATGCAGAAGAAGGAGATTTAATATTTCTCGACCCGCCATATTACCCTGTAAGTCAATATGCAGACTTTAAAAGATATACAAAGGAATTCTTCTATCACCAGGATCATATTAACTTAAAGAACGAATTTGCCAGGCTGACGGACATTGGCTGTCATGTTTTGCTTACCAATTCGAGCCACCCGGTAATATTGGATCTTTACAAGGATTATGATATCAGGATTTTGAATACCAAAAGATTAATCAGCAGTAATCCGGACACGCGCAACGGAAAAGATATTTTAGTAATCGGTAAGAGATGATGGGGCAGCAACTTAAACTTGATATTCCCGGCACTCAGTTTTCTTTCTTTCCCGGAACAAGATACATGGGAAGTAAGAATAAAATCATTCTTCAAATCTGGAATTACCTTAAAGATTATGAATTTGACATTTTCTATGATGCATTTGCCGGTAGCAATGTTGTCGGGTATTTCATGAAAACCCAGGGCAAGAAAGTGATTACAAATGATTTTATGCACATAAGCTTTCTTGGCTCAAAAGCGATCATTGAAAATTCCGATATTAAACTGGATTATGAGGATATTCAATTCATTCTGAATCATGAAAACGATGCAAACTTCATCGCGACGGAATTCAAAGGTTTATACTTTTCAGACGAGGATAATCAATTCATTGATAAAATAAGATTTAATATCGATCTTCTAACCGATCCTTTCAAACACGCTATAGCGCTTTCCGCATTGATAAGGGCCTGCATGAAAAAACGCCCCAGGGGAGTATTCACATTCATAGGTCAGCGGTACGACGACGGACGCAGTGATATTAAAAAATCTCTTCCACAACATTTCCTTGAGAATGTAGAAATATTTAATAATGCCGTATTTGATAATAGTACCAGGTGTTCGGCTTATAACGCCTTAACCCAGGAAATCAAAGTGGAAGCTGATTTGGTATATTTTGATCCGCCGTATTTTACCCTCAACTCTGATAATGATTATGTCAGGAGATACCATTTTGTTGAAGGGCTTGCGAGGAATTGGGAAGGCCTTGAAATTCAAAATCACACCATTACCAGGAAGTTTAAAAGCTATGAGTCGCCATTTTCCAGGAAAGATCTTGCCTATGCTGCATTCGAAACATTAATTAAGGATAATCAAGAGAAAATCATCGCGATCTCTTATTCTTCTAATTCCTTACCTACCAAGAATGAAATGGTTGAAATTCTTATGAAATACAAATCAAAGGTAGAGGTGAAAGAAATTGATCATTTGTATTCTTTTGGTAATCAAAATCATAAAGCCGGAAATGGATTTAATCGTGTTAAGGAATATTTATTTATTGGAAGCTAAATCATGAGAATTCAAAGTAAAGAGATTCCTCAGGCGGATAGGTTGGAATCAGTAATTGCCGTGACAGTTGCAGTAGTAAGCGGCGCTCATTCTGACATTGAAATTGCTAATCGTGTTCCCGGAATTGAGGGGACTTCCAGACAGGGAAGATATTACAGACAGGCTGCAGAAATTCTTGGTTTTGTTGTTAATAACCGAAATCATTCCTCCATTACACTCAAAGGAACTCAGATTGCTGCCAATCCCACATTAACAAATCCTTTATTGCTCGAATCAGTTTTGAATCTTCATCTTTATCAGAAATTAATTCCTTATATAGAACTGCATCCCGGAGGCTTAAACCGTCAGCAAATAATAGATTATTTACAGTCTATCTCCGAAGATAAGATGGGACCGTCTATGATCCCCAGGCGAATTTCAACCATTCTGGGATGGCTTCATTCATTGGGTATTATTGAACAACATGGAGATAATTATCAAATTAGTAATCGCATTATTTCTGATCTTCCGGTATTAAAAATAAATGATATTGAACAACCTATTATTCCAACTACCGGTCAGTTAAGAGATTATGAAGAAGTAGAAGCAAGGATTTCCGGAGCGAAAGATTTCATCATGATATATAAGAATGAAGCAAAGCTTGAAAGAGCTTCATACTCACATAAAAAATTGACAAACCTTGTTGCCAACAGGATAAAACAAGCTGGAGGAATCCCGAAATCCAATCAATTCATTGATTTAGCTACAAGAATTAACCGGGATTATCTCTTTGAGATGAAGTCAACAACTTCGAACAATTTTAAGGCCCAAATTCGGAAAGGAATAAGTCAGCTTTATGAATACAGATATTTGCAGAGTAATCCTGATGCAAAACTTGTGTTGGTTATTGAGAATCCAATCTCCGGAGCGAACAATTGGATTATAGATTATCTCGAATTGGACAGGATGATTCATTTAATCTGGGATGGCGATGATGAACTATACGCTACAGAACGAACCAGGAATGAATTAAGATTTCTTAATTTATCCACATATTAATGAATTGATTTATAATATATTTCAATCAAAACAATTCAAAAATCAAAAGAGTTGATGTTTGGTTCAACCGCAGCGGATGATTTCAGAAGATTCGCCGGGGGAACGAAGTTCGCCACCATATTGGCCGATCCGCCGTGGCAGTTTCAAAACCGGACGGGTAAAATGGCGCCGGAACACAAACGGCTTTCCAGGTATTCCACACTGACGCTGGAAGAGATTAAGGCTATCCCGGTCAAAGAGGCCCTGGCGGAATCGGCACACCTGTACCTGTGGGTTCCCAATGCGTTGCTGTCGGAAGGCCTGGAGGTGATGAAAGCGTGGGGTTTTACCTATAAAACAAACATCATCTGGTATAAGGTCAGAAAAGACGGAGGCCCGGACCGCCGGGGCGTGGGTTTCTATTTCCGGAATGTAACAGAAATGATCCTCTTTGGCGTAAAGGGAAAGAACGCCAGGACTTTACAGCCGGGCCGTACCCAGGAAAACATGATCGTGAAGCAAAAACGGGAGCACAGCCGCAAACCCGACGAACAATATGGCCTGATCGAATCCTGCAGCCAGAGTCCTTTCCTGGAGATGTTCGCCCGCGGAACCCGACCCAATTGGTATTGCTGGGGTAACCAGGCAGAGGACTACTACCCCGATTGGGAAACGTATAAAAATCATTCCCAGAAGGGCAAAACCGACAGACAGGTAATTCCCATAAATATACCAAAGCCAAAAACCGTTGCCCAGCTTAAGTTGTTGGAAGGGAAGGGGAAATACAAGAAGGATAATATAAACAAGGTTCACGCAAAGAACGCAAAGTTAATTCGCAAAGAACGCGAAAAGTAATAATTGCGTGAAACAAAACCTATGATGAAACATAGATAGGCAAATGGGGATGGAAGCGGCAAACTTTTTTCACCTCCGTAAAATATTCTCTTCCCTTTTCCGGTTTATATATCCACAGTAGAATCCATATTCATGAAGCGTACCCAAAATAGGTTGATATACCTTCTCTTTCTTATTCCGTCCATCACCTTTTCGCAGAAATACGAGACGGGGAAAATGATCCGCTGGGATGAAAACCGCCCCTTGACATGGAACGATTTCAAAGGGCCGGTGGATAGAAGATCATCCTTCTACGCCTCCACCTGCGCCGGGATCTACCTGAAGATCGAGCAATCCGGCAACGGGGACATCACGGTCATTGCCGAAACCTTTTTCGATCCCGCGAAGTCATGGTACGTCAAAAAATATGGGAATGAAAAACTGCTGGAGCATGAGCAACGCCATTTCGATATCAAGGAAATCTATGCCAGGCGCTTCATTAAAAGGGTTCTCGAAGCCGACCTGGCCACTGAAAGAAAACCGGTCGAAAAAATACAGAAAATCTACCGGCAAACACTTGACGAAATGAATGACTTCGATGACCTTTACGACCGGGAGACCAAACATTCGGTGAACAAGGAACAGCAAATCGCCTGGAACCATGAAATAAAACGGCTGCTGGAAAAATACCGGGCCTATGATCGGAAAGAGATCAGCCTTTTCATTCCCTGAGAGTTCAAAACTCTTGCTACATTTGTCTCAAAACTACATGGGTGTTTTCGGCAAAATTCAAAGCCTCATGAGAAAGGAAGCATTATTCCTCTTCGCCGGCCTGCTGCTTTTCGTATTCGCAGTGATACTGTTGTTGCTGCCGGCTGATCATCTCCTGAATCAATATGATACCAGGCTGCTTTATATTTTAAATGGACAGCGGTTAGAAACGCTTGATCCTTTCTGGATCTGGGTGAGTAAAACATCTTTCTATATCAGTTTTTCGATCCCGCTGGGGCTGTTTCTTTATTCCCTGCGGTATAAACTGCCAGCGCTGAAGATGAAGAGTTACTTTGTCTTTTTATCCTGGGCTATATCGGTCATCGTCCTGAACATCCTGAAGTACACGATTGCCCGGCCGCGGCCGTTCAGGGTGCTGGAAGGCATTGAAAAACTCAGCTCCGGCGGCAGCCCGTCGTTTCCTTCCGGGCATACCCTGGAGGCATTTACGGTGATCTCAGCCGTACTATTGCTTTTTGCCGTCCCGCGCTGGCTGAAGCCGATTTTGGTAATATGGGCTTTGATGGTGGCTTACACCCGCATTTGCCTCGGGGTGCATTACCCTTCGGATGTCCTGGCCGGGATCGGGCTGGGGATGTTGATTTCCTCCGCTACCTGCCTATCATTTTCATCGGGTTCACGAATTCGTCGAATTGCTCAGCTGTAATTAAACCAAGTTCCAGGGCCGCTTCGCGCAGGGTCTTGTTTTCCTCGTGCGCTTTCTTGGCAATCTTCGCCGCGTTGTCGTAACCGATCTTTGTATTAAGGGCTGTCACCAGCATCAGTGAATTCTCCAGGTTTTTTTTGATATTCGCCAGGTTCGGTTCGATACCGGCAACGCAGTGGTCGTTGAACGACACGCAGGCGTCGCCGAGCAGGCGGGCTGACTGCAGCAGGTTGGCGATCATCACCGGTTTGAACACGTTGAGCTGGAAATGGCCGTGGGTGCCGCCGATGTTGATGGCTACGTCGTTGCCGAGCGCCTGTGCGCAGACCATCGTGAGCGCTTCGGGCTGGGTGGGGTTCACCTTGCCGGGCATGATCGAGGAGCCGGGCTCATTGGCCGGCAGGACGATCTCGCTGTAGCCGCAGCGCGGCCCGGAAGCCAGCAGGCGGATGTTGCTGGCAATGTGCATCAGGCTCACCGCCAGCGTTTTCAACGCACCCGACGTTTCCACCATCGCATCGTGGGCCGACAGCGACTCGAACTTGTTTTCCGCGGTGATAAACGGATAACCGGTCAGTTCGGCAATCTTTTTCGCCACGAGTTTGGAATATCCCCTGGGGGTATTGATGCCGGTTCCGACTGCCGTTCCGCCCAGGGCCAGTTCGGACAGGTGTGGAAGGGTGTTCTTCAGCGCTTTCAGACCATGGCTGAGCTGGGAAGCGTAACCGGAAAACTCCTGGCCCAGTGTCAGGGGTGTGGCATCCATCAGGTGGGTGCGGCCCGTCTTTACAATGTCGGTAAAAACTTCCGATTTTTTCTTCAGTGTGTCACGGAGCAGCTCAACCCCTGGAATGGTCGTCTCCACCACCATCTTGTAACCCGAAATGCTCATAGCAGCGGGGAAGGTGTCGTTCGACGACTGCGACTTGTTCACGTCGTCATTCGGGTGGATAAAGCGCTGCCCTTCGCCGAGCTTGTTGCCCAGCAGCACATGGGCACGGTTGGCAACCACCTCGTTCACGTTCATGTTCGATTGTGTGCCCGAGCCTGTCTGCCAGATCACCAGCGGGAAATTGTCGTCGAGCTTCCCTTCGATGATCTCATCGCATACCCGGCAGATGATATCACATTTCTCTTTGGGCAGCGCCCCCAGTTCAAAATTGGCCAGGGCGGCCGCTTTTTTCAAAATGCCAAAGGCTCTGATCACCGGCACCGGCATCGAGCCCGGGTCACCGATCTTAAAATTCATCACCGAGCGTTGAGTCTGTGCGCCCCAGTACTTGTTGGCCGGTACCTCCACCGTGCCCATGGTGTCTTTTTCAATTCTGTAGGTCATGGTATAATGTGTTAGGTTCAATTTTCCCCAAACTCCATCAGGAACGCTTTCAAAAACCCGTCGATCTGCCCGTCGAGCACTGCCTGTGCGTTACCTACTTCATAATCGGTGCGCAGGTCTTTCACCATTTTATATGGATGCAGCACATAAGAACGGATTTGCGATCCCCATTCGATCTTTTTCTTTTTGCTTTCTATTTCGGCCTGGGCTTCCCTCTTTTTACGAAGCTCAAGTTCATATAACTGCGATTTCAGCATTTGAATGGCTTTTTCCCGGTTCTGGAGCTGGGAGCGGGTCTCCTGGCATTCGACGACAATCCCGGAGGGCTCATGCTTCAGCCGCACCGCCGTCTCCAGTTTGTTTACATTTTGCCCGCCGGGGCCGCTGGAACGGTAAGTATCCCAGGAGATATCCGCCGGGTTAACCTCAATGTGTATGTTTTCATCCACCACCGGATATACATAGACGGAAGCAAAGGAGGTATGCCTGCGGTTGGCCGAATCGAAAGGCGAGAGCCGGACCAGCCGGTGCACGCCGTTTTCTCCTTTCAGGTAACCAAAAGCGTATTCCCCATCGATTTCAATGGAAACCGATTTAATGCCGGCCGTATCCCCATCCAGCCTATCGAGCTCCCTGGCCTTGTGCCCTTGTATTTCGGCCCATCGCAAATACATCCGCATCAGCATCCCGACCCAGTCCTGGCTCTCAGTACCCCCTGCCCCGGCATTGATCTGAACAATCGCATTCAGCTTGTCCTCTTCCTTGCTGAGCATTTTCATGAACTCCAGGTCATCGATGATTTTTATGGTTTTGGAGGCCTGTTTTTCCAGTTCTGCTTCCGATGCCTCGCCCGCTTCGTAAAATTCATAGATCACCGACAGGTCGTCGAAGGATGATTTTGCCTTGTTAAAAGCGTCGGTCCAGCGTTTGATATCGCGTATGGAGCGTAAAGCCTCTTCTGCTTTTTTCGGGTCGTTCCAGAAATCAGGGGATTGCGTCAGCTCTTCTTTTTCGCGGATGGTTTGATTTTTCTTGTCGATGTCAAAGAAACCTCCTCAAGGCTTCAAGCCTCTTAGCCAGGTCTTTGTATGTTTCCTGCGAGATCATTCTAACAAAATGAGATTAAGAGGCAAAAATAGCAATTTATTTGATTCTCCTACAGTCTTACCGTCCTACAGTCTTACCGTCCTACAGTCCTACCGTCCTACAGTCCTACCGTCCTACCGTCCTACCGTCCTACCGTCCTACCGTCCTACCCTCCGCAACCTTCCTCACCAGCTCAAATTCATAGCCTTTCTGCACCCCGAAAGATATCAGCTTTTGTTTTTTCTTAAAACCATCCTTTTCCTTGATTTCCCGGTCTTTTTTCACCAGCAGTTCTCTCAGGGTTTCGATGTATTCTTCTTCATCGATTTCCTCTATCCCAAGCTGTATGAAATGGTCAGGCACCTGTTTCCGCTGCAGTTCGTAACTGATTTTAACCCGGCCCCATTTGTTGATCCGGAACTTCCCACCGGCAAAAGCCCGGGCAAAGCGTTCTTCATTGAGAAAATTTTCTTCGGTTAACCGGGCGATGATCTTTTCTGCTTTATCATCATCAATTTTCCATTGCCTGAGCTTATCCATCACCTCGCTGACACAACGCTCCTGGTAAGCACAATAACTGCACAACTTATCAAATATCAGATCATCATCCTTCATTCAAAATTCAACATTCAAAATTCAACATTCCCTAAGTAGCTTCCCCACCAATTCCACTACTCCTTCCCCTGCTGTTTTCTTTATAACTTCCAGGTTTTCCACCATAGGCACATGTTCCGCTTTCGGGTCGATCAGGAATTTCGGGGCGCCCTGGAAGACATAGTGGATCAGTCCGGCGGCTGGATATACCTGCAGGGAGGTTCCGATCACGATGCAGATATCGGCCTGTGTGCAAAGTTCAGCAGCCTCTGTGATGAGCGGCACCGGTTCGCCGAACCAGACGATGTGTGGCCGGAGCTGGTAGCCCTTTCCACACAAGTCGCCGCGTTTCAGCTCCCAGCTTTCCAATTCGTATACCAGCGACGGGTCGGCGGTGCTTCGGGCTTTTCTCAGTTCGCCATGAAGGTGAAGCACCCTGGTCGAGCCCCCCCGTTCGTGCAGGTCGTCCACATTTTGTGTGATGATCTGCACATCATATTTCTCTTCGAGGCGGGCCAGGGCCATATGCGCAGCGTTGGGTTTTGCTTCCAGCAGGTTTTTCCTTCGTTCGTTGTAAAATTCCAGGACCAGGTCCATGTTTTTAAGCCAGGCTCCGGGAGTTGCAACATCTTCTATGCGATGGTTATGCCACAAACCATCGGCGTCGCGAAATGTTTTCAGGCCGCTTTCAGCGCTGACACCCGCCCCCGTTAAGACAACAATCCTCTTCATATTTCATTAATGGTGCATAAATGTAAGAAAAAATCAAAGGGCCATAACGAATACCCCGGTCGCTTTCTTAATTTTGTCTGAAATATTCTGTTATGGACCGGAAAGTAAAATTTGAAGAAACCATCTCCCGGGGGTATGCCTGCCAGGGAGGTTATTTTGTTTTGGGAAGTGCCATGTTGGATGGAGAATGTGTGCCCGGCACACAGGTGAAAATTCCACTGAAGACGATGAACCGGCACGGGCTGATCGCCGGTGCAACGGGGACGGGTAAAACGAAAACCCTGCAGATCATTGCCGAGCAGCTTTCCGACAACGGCGTCCCAACCTTGTTAATGGATATCAAAGGTGACCTGAGCGGCATAGCTCATCAAGGGTCATTTAACAAGCACGTCGAAAAAAGGCACCAGTGCATGGGGGTTCCATGGGAGGCGAAGGGATGCCCGGTGGAATTCCTGAGCCTCAGTGAAGAGAAGGGGGTACGGCTGCGTGCTACCATTATAGAATTCGGACCGGTTTTGCTTTCGAGGATACTTGGTTTGAATGACACCCAGTCGGGTGTTGTTTCCCTGGCTTTCAAATACTGCGATGACCATGGTATCCCACTGATAGACATCAAAGATTTCAAAAAGGTATTGCAATATCTTTCCAACGAAGGGAAAGATGAGATCAGGGAAGAATACGGGGCCATCTCATCCACTTCGGTATCCACCATCATGCGCAAGATCATTGAGATAGAGCAACAGGGGGCCGACCAGTTTTTTGGTGAAGAATCGTTTAATGTGGAAGATCTCTGCCGGACCAATCTGGACGGAAAGGGGATGGTTTCCATCATCAGGCTGACAGACATACAGGATCGGCCAAAGCTGTTCTCGACTTTCATGCTGAGCCTTTTAGCGGAGATTTACAATACTTTTCCGGAGGTAGGCGATGCGGTAAAACCAAAGCTGGTTCTTTTTATTGATGAGGCACACCTTATTTTCAATGAAGCTTCCAAAGCTTTGCTCACCCAGATCGAAACCGTTGTCCGGCTGATCCGCTCCAAAGGGGTCGGGGTCTTTTTCTGCACGCAAACCCCAACCGATGTCCCCGGCACCGTACTTGCCCAACTGGGATTGAAAGTACAGCATGCGCTCAGGGCTTTCACACCAAAGGACAGGCAAATGATCATGAAGACTGCGGAAAACTACCCGTCATCTGAATTTTATAATGTACCTGAGTTGTTAACTTCCCTGGGCACCGGAGAGGCTATGGTAACTGCCCTTGATGAAAAGGGCAGACCGACTCCGCTCGCTGCGGTTCTTTTGCGCTCACCCAACAGCAGGATGGACATCCTGACCTCTTCCGAAATTGATGATATTATCAAAAATTCCAAGCTGGTTCCTTATTATAACCGGGAAGTTGACCGTGACAGCGCTTTTGAAATACTGGGCAGAAAGATTGAAAACCTGAAACGGGATGAAGATCGCCAGTCTTCAAAAACCGGCACCGGCACGGGTAGGGGAAAAACCAGGGGCGGTAAAAAACCGGCGCCATCCGTTTTGAAGGAAATATCCAAAAATCCCATGGCGAGGCAAATCGGAAGGACCCTGATCACCGAACTGACCAGGGGGCTGTTCGGGGTTCTGGGAGGAAAAAGAAGGTAGAGGGCGTCTCAAAAGTCTATGCAATCGACTTACTGCCTGGATTTTGGTCGTGCTCCAACGACTAAAGCCGTTGGTTCCGAGTATGTTACAAAGGTTGGAACCGACGGCTTCAGTCGTCGGACTACTAAAAAAACGAGAATTTTTGACTTTTGATACACCCTCTTGCATCGGTTAACCTTCGAAAAGATTCATCCCGTCGAGCACCTGGATCACCTCTTTCACAGAATTGGCGGATTCTTCGACCAGTTTCATTTCCCGCTGGTTCAGTTGCAGCTTGACGATCTCTTCTATGCCATTTTTCCCGAGTTTGACGGGAACGCCCAGGTAGATATTTTTCTGGCCGTATTCCCCATTCAGGTAGCAGCATACCGGGAAGATCCGTTTTTCATCGTCCACGATGGCTTCGACCATCTGGGCCACGGCAGCGCCCGGGGCATACCAGGCCGAAGTGCCCATCAGGTTCACCAGTTCGCCGCCGCCTTTGCGGGTCCGTTCGATGATCTTGTCAATCTCTTCCTTGTTCAGCAGTTCCGTGACAGGGATACCGGCTACGGAGGTGTAACGGCGCAGCGGCACCATTGAATCGCCGTGGCTGCCCATCAGCATGGCGTGGACATCCTTGGGGGAAATGTCGAGCGCCTCTGCGATAAAGGCCTTGTACCGGCCTGTATCGAGAATACCCGCCATGCCGAAGACCTTGCGCGAATCCTTGTTAGCAGTCTTGTAAGCCACATAGGTCATCACATCTAGCGGGTTGGAAACCACGATGATGATGGCATCAGGAGAGTATTTGATCGATCTTTCAACAACCTCTTTCACAATCGCTGCATTCGTCCTGATCAGGTCATCGCGCGACATGCCCGGTTTACGTGGCAGTCCGGAGGTGATAACGATTATCCCGGAACCTTTGGTCTTCAGATAATCGTTCGTATATCCCCTGACACGGGTATTGAAATTATTGATGGATGAGGTCTGCCAGATATCGAGCGCTTTACCTTCGGCTACGCCTTCCTTGATATCCAATAGCACGACTTCACGGGCAAGGTCTTTATGGGCAATTACATTAGCACAGGTAGCCCCGACATTGCCGGCCCCTATGACGGTAATCTTGTTCATAATCGTTCGCTGTTTGTTTATTTTCCTTTTACTGACCAATTTGAAAGCATATTCAGAATATGCAAATTTAACTATATTTTACTTTCAAATGGCAGTAAAGGTTTCAAAGGCACTTCCCACTTACTGATTCCCGGTTTTTTTGACAGATCGCATCGATGGCTGCCACGCACACCATATTCACGATCTCTGATACGGAGCTGCCGATCTGCAAGACATGCACCGATTTGTTCATGCCGTTGATCACCGGGCCGATCACTTCGGCATCAGCAACCACCTGCAGAAGTTTGTAGGCAATATTGCCGGCAGTAAGATATGGAAAAATGAAAACATTGGCCGGGCCGTCCACCAGTTTGGAGAAGGGGAAGTGCTCTTTCTGGATCTCGGGGTTAAGGGCGACGTTCACCTGCATCTCTCCGTCGACGGTCAGTTCCGGGTGATGTTTGTGTAAAAATCTCACCGCGTCGCGCTGCATATCGGGAACGCGGCCCGGGTTGGAACCGAAGTTGGAATAGGATACGAAAGCTACCCTGGGCTTGATGTTGAATTGCTCCACCGCGTAAGTGGTTTGCAGGGTGATCTCCACCAGGTTTTCCATCGTCGGGTTTTTGTTAACCGAGCAGTCGGCAAAGAATAATGAACCTTTCTTGGAGTTGATAATATACATCCCGGATACGATATTTGCGCCGGGTTTCTTACCAACCACTTCGATGGCGGGGTTCAAGGTGTCGGGATAGTTCCGGACCAGCCCGCTGATCATGGCATTGGCATAACCTGTTTCGATCATCATCGGTGCGAAATAATTCCGGTGGATCAGCAGTTCTTCGGCGGTGCCTACTGTAACGCCATGACGAGTTTCCAGTACGCCTTGACCATCTTCCACCGGTGCGCGAGCCCGTCGGGCTCGAAAATGAGGAAGAAGATGATGATGAGGCCGAAGACCCCCTGCTCCATCGCGATCGCGAGGCCCGCGGCCCCGG